>JAFOGM010000156.1 GCA_017386805.1 Bacillota bacterium | reverse complement strand
GTTTCAGAACGATTACACTTTATTTTATCAAAAAACGGGGTCGTGTCAACCCCGTTTATTGAAATTCCAGCGGTTTCCCTATTTTTTATTTCTGATTTATTCACCCTTCGCTGCTAAGTATTTCACCAGGAAGGAACGTCTGTGGATCGGTGTGATCCCGAGCTGATCCAGACCTTCATAATGGGCTTTGGTTCCATATCCTTTGTTCTGTGCAAATCCATACCCCGGATAGGTTTCCTCGTATTCCACCATCATGCGGTCTCTGGTGACCTTGGCCAGGATAGAAGCCGCAGCGATGGATACGCTGGTAGCATCGCCCTTTACGATCCCGGTCTGAGGAATGTCCACATTCTTCAGAGTCAGGGCATCGATGAGGATGTGTTCCGGCTGGATCTCCAGATCCAGAATCGCCTTTCCCATAGCCTCCTTGGTAGCTTCCAGAATGTTGATTTCGTCGATACGCTTTTCATCAGCCATACCGATGGCGTAACAAATGGCCTTTTCCCTGATGATATCGAACAGCTCTTCGCGCTTTTTTTCAGATAGTTTTTTGGAATCATCCACACCCAGGACATCGAAATCCGCAGGCAGGATCACCGCAGCAGTCACCACCGGGCCTGCCAGCGGACCGCGGCCCACTTCATCCACACCGGCTACATACTGTATCCCCTGTGCGTGCAATGCATCTTCGTATTTCTTCATTTCCACCAGACGCTGCTTCTGCAGTTCCAGTCGTTCCTGTTTTGTCATAGTCATCACCTCTTTGATCGGATACCCCTATCCTACCACAGTTTTCGGTGCAAAGCCAATGGGTCTTCGGATTTCTTTTCCCTTCGCTTCTCCCAGAAGGCAGTCCGCAGCTTCTTCAATGGCTCCTATGGTCAGGAGGAATAACTGCTCCCCGGAGAACTGATTTCGCATAGCCAAATTTGCCATCTGGCCTTCGGCCTGGTCCAGAAGTCGTCTCGCTTCACGGCCGGCACCGAAATCTTTACGCTGGGAAGCCTTTTTGAAATAGCGATCCAAAACGAATTCCGCTCCGTCTTCCAGATGATATCCACGGGAAGCCGCCATGGAACAGAAAATCTTTGTCAGTTGTTCCGGCGTATAATCTTCGAAATGGATCATACGGCCGATGCGGGAACGCAGACCTTCGTTGGTGGCCATCAAGGCTTCCATATCGTCGTTATAGGTTGCAAAGATCACCACCGTATCACGATCGTTTTCCATGTGACGGACGATGGCAGATACCGCTTCTTCTGCATAGTGATCCCCACCATCTGTGGCCAGGGAACCGGCTTCGTCGATAAACAGGACACCGCCTTTGGCCTTTTCAAATACCTTTGCAACCTTCAGGGAGGTTTCCCCCATATACCGGCCCACCAGTTGTTCGCGGCTCACTTCCAGGAAGATTCCATTGGTGATCCCCATCTCTCCCATGCGGACAGCCATCGCTCTGGCCATGGTGGTTTTACAGGTTCCGGGATTTCCACAGAACGCCATGTTTCGGCAAGGAACATAATCGTCAGTTGCCTCTCCTCTGCGGCTCAATTCTTCTACCAGACGGTTTCTGTAAGCCTGACGGTTGATTTCCATTTCCAGAGTTTCCTTCACAGCTTCCAGGCCCACAATCCGATCCATAAGCTTTTTCCCCGATGCCTTTCCCATGTTATAACGGGGAACGGCAATATC
>JAFOGM010000155.1 GCA_017386805.1 Bacillota bacterium | reverse complement strand
GTCTATGGTAGGTTATCAGGAAATCATTTCCGACCCCACCAATTACAATCAGATGATTTTAATGACATATCCGCTGATCGGTAACTACGGGATCACCGATGAAGATTTCGAGTCCAAGGGTCCGAGAATCGGAGCGCTGGTGGTTCGTGAATACAACGATTCCCCGTCCAACTTCCGCTACACCAAGACTCTGGGGGAAGAAATGGAAGAAAACAACGTTCCCGGAATCTGCGAACTGGATACCAGAAAGCTGACCAAGATCATCAGAGAAGAAGGCGTACAGTTTGCTATGCTGACCGATGCTGATACTCCGGTAGAAGAAGCGATCAAGGCCATCGAAGCTCATGAATATGACAAGGAACAGGTTGCTAAGGTTTCTTGCAAGAAGAGATGGTATTCCCGTACTGCTAACGCTAAGTACAATATCGTTACTGTAGACTGCGGTGTGAAGCTGTCCTTCGTTCGTACTCTGAACGCTATGGGCTGCAACGTGACCGTAGTTCCCTACGACATCACTGCAGAAGAACTGCTGGCACTGAAGCCCGACGGCGTATTCGTGTCCAACGGTCCCGGAAATCCGGAAGATGCAGCAGTTGTTGTAGAACTGGTTAAGGCCATCAAGGGTAAGGTACCCATGTTCGGTATCGGCCTGGGCCACCAGATCATCGCTCTGGCTTATGGTGCAAAGACTTCCAAGATGCTGTTCGGTCACAGAGGCGGAAACCACCCTGTGAAGGAACTGGCTACCGGAAAGCTGGGTATCATCGCTCAGAACCAGGGTTACGTAGTAGAAATGGACAGCCTGGAAGGTACTGCACTGACTGCAACTTACCAGAACGTCCTGGACAATACCTGTGCCGGTGTGTAATGTGCAGAAGATAAGGTCTTCTCCGTACAGGTCCATCCCGATGGAAGCCAGGGCCCGCAGGAAGCGGCGTACCTGTTCCAGAAATTCCTGAAGAACATCGTAGAGGGGGTTGGAAAGAATGCCTAAGCGTACAGACATCAAGAAAGTATTAGTAATCGGTTCTGGCCCGATCGTCATCGATCAGGCTGCCGAATTCGACTACGCCGGAACTCAGGCTTGTCTGGCTCTGAAAGAAGAAGGTTACGAAGTTGTCCTGGTAAACTCCAATCCGGCAACCATCATGACCGATACTCAGATCGCAGATAAGGTTTACATGGAACCCCTGACTCTGGAATTCGTAGCGAAGATCATTCGTTATGAACGTCCTGATGCGATCCTGCCGGGTCTGGGCGGCCAGACCGGTCTGAATATGGCAATGCAGCTGGCGAAGAAGGGTATCTTAGACGAATGTCAGGTAGAGATCCTGGGTACCAGCTTCTACTCCATCGAAAAGGCGGAAGACAGAGAAATGTTCAAGCAGCTCTGCGAAGATCTGGGCGAACCCGTACTGCCTTCTGTTATTACTCACAACATGGAAGAAGCGGTAAAGGCTGCTGCTGAAATCGGCTATCCCGTTGTACTGCGTCCGGCGTTTACTCTGGGCGGTACCGGCGGTGGTTTCGCTGATGATGAAGAAGAACTGCGCGAAATCGCAAAGAACGGTTTCAAGCTGTCTCCCGTTCATCAGGTCATGGTAGAAAAGAGCATCAAGGGTTACAAGGAAATCGAATTCGAAGTAATGCGTGATGCCAATGACACTGCTATTGCGATCTGCTCCATGGAAAACATCGACCCGGTTGGTATCCACACCGGTGACTCCATCGTAGTTGCTCCGGCTCAGACCCTGACTGCGAAGGAATACAACATGCTGAGAACCAGTGCGCTGAAGATCATTCGTGCACTGAAGATCGAAGGTGGCTGTAACGTACAGTTCGCTCTGGATCCCCACTCCTTCCAGTACTTCCTGATCGAAGTAAATCCGCGAGTTTCCAGATCCTCCGCACTGGCGTCCAAGGCTTCCGCATACCCCATTGCCCGCGTGACCGCAAAGGTTGCTATGGGTCTGCATCTGGATGAAATCCAGATTGCCAACACTCCGGCATCCTTCGAACCGACTCTGGACTACGTGGTTGCTAAGGTTGCGAGATTCCCGTTTGATAAGTTCGCCAACGCTTCCAACAAGCTGTCCACACAGATGAAGGCGACCGGCGAAGTTATGAGTATCGGCCGTACTTTGGAAGAAGCGATCCTGAAGTCCATCCGTTCTCTGGAAACCGGCGTATGCCACCTGTATCACAAGAAGTTCGACAACTACACCGAAGATCAGTTGTTAGACTATATCGTAGACGGTACCGACGACAGACTGTACGCCATCGCACAGCTGATCCGTCTGGGTACTGACATCGGTCTGATCCAGAACGCAACCAAGATCGACATGCTGTTCCTGGAAAAGATCAAGAACATCGTTGATTTCGAAGCTGAAATCAAGGCGAACCCCATGGATGAAGAAACCATCCGCAAGGCCAAGAAGATCGGTATCTCCGATAAGTACATGGCTCAGGTTTGGGGTAAGACCGAAGCAGAGTTATTCCTGAAGAGAAAGGAAATGAATCTGTTCCCGGACTACAAGATGATCGACACCTGCGGTGCGGAATTTGCTTCTAAAGTACCGTACCTGTATTCCACCTACGATGGTGAAAACGAAAGTGTCGTAAGTG
>JAFOGM010000154.1 GCA_017386805.1 Bacillota bacterium | reverse complement strand
GTTGGCATCGCTGACAGCGATTTTCGCCAGCTGCAACAGGTTCTGTTCCCCGCCGGAAAATTCCTTGATCTTCTGCTTCAGGACATCCCCTTCGAAATAATAGTCCTTCATGAATTCTCTTACCTGGCTTCTCTTTTCAAAACCCGGATTCATGAATTCGTCAAAAATGGTGTGTTCGCCGTCCAGCATTTCGCCGTGAAGCTGAGATAAGAAACCAACCTTCACTTCTTCCCCCATCTGGATGGCCGGGTTCTGGTTCTTCCAGATCTCACGCAGCATTGTGGTCTTACCGGTACCGTTAGGACCGACGATGGCTACCTTCTGGCCTGCTTTGATCTCAAAGCTTACGTTTTCCAGCAGGGTATCATCGAAAGCTACGTTGTAGTTTTCCACCTTCAGTGCCACGGTTTCCGGATCCACAGATACCTTCGGTAAGGTGATTCCGGGAGATCTCAGGAACACGAAAGGATCCTTGATGGCTCTTGCTCTCAGACGGCCCAGATAGCTGTCCTTTGCATGCAGTGCACGACCTAAAGTTGCAATGTCGGAATTGGTCGCAATGACTCTCATGCGATCAACCACCGCTGCAGTACGTTCGATTTCTTCCTGCTCTTCCGCGACCTGTTCCTGCAGTGCGATTTTTCTCTTGGTCAGCGCTACGTTATAGTCCGCATAGGTACCTTCGAATTCCTGGATGTCCATGTTTTCCAGGTGCAGGATCTTGTTGAAGCAGTGATTTAACAGGTAACGGCTGTGAGTGATCACCAGAAGGGTTCCTTCATAAGCGTTGATCAGTTCACGTAAGCCATTGATATTTTCGAAGTCCAGGAAGATGTCCGGTTCGTCCATGATCAGCAGATTGGGCTGGAACAGCATTTCTTTCATGACCTGAAGGAGCTTATATTCGCCGCCGCTTAAAGAGCTGAGCAGATTCTGTTCCTTATCGGTCATATTGGCCAGGTACAGCTGCTTTTTGATATTACTTTCGTAGTGATCGCCATCCATGGCCTGGAACAGGTCCAGCAGTTCCTGGTAGCGTTCCATCAGCGGTTCCAGATCTTCAGCTACGCCCATTTCTTCGCAAACCTTAGCGGTTTCCGCCTGGTTTTCCACGAAGCCCTTGCTCAGATATTCGAAGACAGTCATGTTCTGTTCCGATTCTTCACGTCTGTAGAACTGGGTCACATAGCCGATTCTGGCTTCCTCACTGCGGATGATCTTACCGTCGAACAGGTAACGTTCCGGATCGATGATCATATCCACCAGAGTGGTTTTACCGGTACCGTTACTGCCGATGAAGGCGCAGTGCTGTTTCGGTTCGATGGTGAACGAAACTTCTTTATATAATTCCTTTTCGGGGAACCCGTAGGATAATTTTTCAACTTGAATCATGGTTATACCTCACATACCACAATACGCAAAAAGGTTGTCTCCGAATCGCTTCGAAAACAACCTTTTACATTTCGTTTTTGGTTCGCTTATCGGAATCCGAGAGGAATTACATTTCCTTGCTCTTGATTCTAGCAGCCTTACCAGTTCTCTGACGCATGTAGTTCAGCTTAGCTCTTCTTACATCGCCCTTTCTCAGCACTTCGATCTTTTCAACCAGCGGAGAGTGAACCGGGAATGTCTTTTCGACACCACAGCCGTAAGCAACTTTTCTAACAGTAAAGGTAGCATCTAAGCCGCCGTTCTGTCTCTTCAGTACGAATCCTTCGAATAACTGGATTCTTTCGCGGGAACCTTCCTTGATCTTAACGTGTACGCGAACGGTATCGCCAACGCCAAATTCAGGAACATCAGTCTTTGCAAAATCCTGTGCAATAACCTGCATAATATCCATAGTAATGTGTCCTCCTTCCCTCATAGACGCTCATGGTATCCTATCGTGCCACTCCTGTGGTCGCTCTACACAGAGGAACGTCCGTAATGCAACATTAGTAATATACCACATCCGAGCACCGGATGCAAGCACTTTTTTACATAAAAATAAAGTTTTTTTACTTGACAGTTACGCTCTCGGATGGGTCCGGTCATAGACTTCTTTGATGCGGTTTTTCGTCACTGTCAGGTAGATCTGGGTAGCTGCCAGATCCTCGTGGCCCATCAATTCCTGGATGGATTTCAGGTCTGCGCCGTTCTGGACCATGTGAACAGCGAAGGAATTTCGCAGCGTCTGGGGAGACAGGCGGTTTTCCAGTCCTGCCTTCTGGGCATATTCCTTCAGGATCTTCCAAACGCCCTGACGAGTCAATCTGGAGCCGTTGGTGTTCAGGAACAACGCCCCATCATCGTCCTTATCCTTCAGAAGCTGGGGACGGACATCATAGACGTAGGCTTCGATGGCTTCCCTGGAAGGTCTTCCCAAAGGTACGATACGAGCCTTTCCGTGTTCCCCGGAGCAGGTGATAAATCCGATGCGCAGATTCAGGTCTGTCACATTGGCGTTGGCAGCCTCCGTCACGCGAAGGCCCGCTGCATAAAGCAGTTCCAAAAGCGCCTGGTCACGGACACCTTTTAAGCTTTTATCCGGCTGTTCCAGAAGGTGTTCCACTTCTTCCACCGTCAGGAATTCGATCTGCTTTCTCTTCACCTTAGGGGACTTGATATTATCTGCAGGGTTTACAGAGATCCATCCCTTCTTAATGAAAAAGCTATAATATCCACGGACTGCTGCCAGCTTACGATTCAGTGTAGAACCGGAACGTCCGTCATTTTTCAATTTCAGCATCCATGCCACCAAATCGGTATTGGATGCGGTCAGCGGCTGGTCGTTACCCCGTTCCAGTAAGAACGCCTGGAGCTCTGCCACGTCGCCTTCATAGGCCATTCGGGTATTGGCCGCCATATTCTTTTCTTTTTCCAGATATTCTGTATACTGTCGTAAGGTTTCTTCCATGCTCATACCTCTTTACAGTCATAGTCGACCAGGGTTGTACATATTCTGAATCAGAATAGGAGGTACAGCCATGGCTCGCTTCAACCAATCATTTTTCTTTCTTTTATCGGGGATCTCCCTCGGTGTCTTCACAGAATTGTTCCTTCCGGAACCGGACAAGGCCCGGGTAGGCGCTCATCTCATGGAACATCTCTTCCTGAACGACGCCCAGATCGATCACAGCGCCGTCTTTTGGGAATCCGCAGAAAACCATATCGGCCTTCTGGCCCTTTTGTTCGTTTCCGGACTTACATCCTTCGGTGTCCCTGCCGCATATATCTCACTGTTGGGAAAGGGAACCGCTTTAGGCTTTTCCGCAGCCTTTCTCATGGAGTCTATGGCCTTTCGCGGTGCACTGGCCATGATCACAGCGATTCTTCCGCCCCATCTGCTGATCCTTCCCGCCCTGCTTTTGGCAGCCTCCGCTGCCGCCAGCCATTCCAAGAACGCAATGGGAAACCGCAGAAAAAGGAGCCTGTCCAAAGAACCAGGCCCCTATTGTCTTTCCTTTGTCCTTCCGCTGATCCTGATTTTGATCGCAGCGCTCTGGGAAGCCTTTATAAGCCCAGCTTTTCTGCAGCTAACAGGATCGCGGTGATGG
>JAFOGM010000017.1 GCA_017386805.1 Bacillota bacterium | reverse complement strand
GTTACGAGGGTTGCGCAGTACTGGCTCATATCGCAGATCAGTTCGGCTGCACGCACCATGTCGTCCATAGTTACAGAGTCGATTTCCGCCAGAACGCGCTGAGGTTCTCTCACTTCGTTCAGCAGCAGGATATTCTTACCGTTGGCGAACATGCGGCTGTTCACGTTTTCCAGACCGAAAATGTAGCTGCTCTTGCTCTGTTCCTTGGCCATAGCCAGCTCGTCAGCGGTAACGCCTTCGCGCTTTAAGAGATCCAGTTCGCAGGCGATTCCCTCGATGGCATCCTGGATCTTGTTGGAATTGATCCCTGCATAGATAAAATATGCACCGGCATCCATATAGGAAGTGTGGCCGGAATATACACTGTAAGCCAGGCCCTTTTCCTCACGGATGTTCTGGAACAGACGGGAGCTCATGCTTCCGCCCATGATATTGTTCAGCAGAACCATGGGATAGTACAGGTCGTCGTTATCCAGTTCGATCCCCGGTACGCCCATGCAGATGTGGGTCTGTTCCACATCCTTCACTCTCGTCTGGAATTTGGGAACATAGATGCGGCTGGACTTGGTGCGTTCCGGCTTGGAAGCAGTCAGCTGCGCCAGACGACCTTCGAAGTAATTGCACATGTAATCTTCATCGAAGTTTCCCGCAAGAGATACCACGATGTTATCTCTGGTGTATTCCTTTTTGATGTAGTCGATGATGTCCTGACGACGGATCCCAGCCAGAGACTTCTCGGTACCGATGATCTGACGTTCCAGCGGTGTTCCCTGGAAGACCTGTTCAAACAGCAGGTCGTGCACCAGATCGTCCGGTGTATCCTCGGTCATCTTCATTTCTTCCAGAATGACCATGCGTTCCTTATCCAGTTCGGTTTCATCGAACTGAGAATTCAGGAACATATCGATCAGGATGTCGCAGGCCTTTTCCAGATTGGAATCCAGCGTCTTGATGTAGTAGCAGGTCGCTTCCTTTCCAGTGAAGGCGTTGATGTTTCCGCCGATGCGGTCCACTTCTTCGGCAATCTGCTTCGCAGTTCTGTTTTCGGTTCCCTTGAACAGCATGTGTTCGATGTAGTGGGAGATCCCGTTATTTGTATCATTTTCATCTGCAGAACCGGCCTTGACCCAGATCCCTACAGCAGCAGACTGTACGTAAGGGATTTTTTCCATGGCCATGCGGATTCCGCAGTTTAATCTCTTTTCGATCATCATTGTGTGTCACGCTCTTTTCTATGCACATTCATCCGGCCTATAGGCTCGTATGTAATAACAATATATTATACCGAATCTCTATTGAAAAATCAATAGATTTCCAGGTCATATAACCGTCCCGGAACCAATCCTTTTTCTTCTATTCCCTCCAGGATCTTCGGAAGTGCTTTCACCGTTTCCGGCTTGGGATGCATCAAAACGATTCCCCCATCCAGGTCTTTTTTCAGAACGCGCTTCGTAATCACTTCCGCCGTAGAGCCTTCCTTCCAGTCAATGGTATCGGCAGACCACAACGTCAGCTTATAATCCAATTCCCGACAGATATCCACCGTCCTTTGGTCGTAGTCCCCCGACGGCGGGGCAAACAGCTTCAGCTCCTCCCCATCCAGCAGCGGCTCCATGGCCTGTTCCGTCTTCGTTAGCTCCTCCCTGACCTGATCATCACTGATCTTCGAACAGAGCTTGTGACCGTAGCCGTGGCTTCCGATCTCATGGCCTTCGATATACATTCTCCGCAATAATTTCGGATTCTTTTCCGCCCATTTCCCGCTGACAAAAAACGTGATCTTTACATCCCGTTCTTTCAATAGATCCAGTATTTTGGGAATCTCTTCCTCACCCCAGTCCACATTCATGGTTAGAGCCGTCTTCCCGCAGGGTTCCACCTGGCGGTAGACGATTCCCGCTTCTTCCAATGCTGTCGATGACACTTCCGCCTCCGCGGTGAACACCGCAAAAACCGCAGCGAATGCGATTGCCAAAGCCAGCGTCATGGCCAGCTTTCCGCTTCGTAATGTACGCATAAAAAAATCACCTCAGAGTAATGTACTTCTGAGGTGATCCAAAT
>JAFOGM010000153.1 GCA_017386805.1 Bacillota bacterium | reverse complement strand
TTAATCATTTTCTATATCACCTTTCTTTGGTAAAACAGTTCAAAAAGAATTATCTGTCAGCAACGTTTGCCTTCTTTTCCCAGCCACGCTTCTGAACTTCCTGCATGATGTAGGACATAACGTGGTCAGCATACTTGCCAGGACCGAAACCTGCATCATAACCCAGTTCCTGAGCCAGTTCGTGGGAGATTCTAGGACCGCCGCAAGTCAGGATCATCTTGTCTCTCAGACCTTCAGCTTCCATCAGTTCAGCCATCTTAGTCAGGTTCATGATGTGGATGTCCTTCTGAGTTACAGTCTGGGATACCAGGATAGCGTCAGCGTTAACTTCCTTAGCCTTAGCGATCAGAGCTTCGCAAGGAACCTGGGAACCCATGTTGTAAGCTACAACGTTCTTATATCTTTCCAGACCGAAGTGACCGTGGAAGCCCTTCATCTGAATGATTGCGTCGATACCTACAGTGTGAGCGTCGGATTCGATGGATGCACCAACTACAACGATGTCTCTGCCGATGTTTTCGCCGATCCATTCGCCGCACTGTACTCTGTCATATACTTCACCTTCTACCTTAGGAACTACGATCTGAGTGTAGTCGATGGTAGGAGTTGCACAGCCGTATACATTGAAGAAAGTGTAACCAGTGGTCAGTTCGCAGTAGTAAGCTACGTTTGGTTCTTCCAGACCCAGCTTCTTAGCGTACTGCTTTGCACATTCTTCAGCTTCTTCACCGTAAGGAACTGGAAGAGTGAATGCCAGCTGAACCTTACCGTCATTTAAAGCGTCGCCATATGGCTTAACTTTTGTTAAATCTACCTGAGTAGTTGCACATGTTGTCATTGTATTTACTCCTCCTTAATTATTCATGATCCATAAATAATGCGATGAATGGGTTGAAGTAGTTTTCACCCTTGGTGCAAACGCCTTCCAGACCGTGACCACCGTCAAATGGACGCTTAACGCCGCCGAAAATACCCTTCTGGATAGTGTCGAACAGGCCGTTTTCTTCAACTTCTGCAAGCAGAGCGTCAGCCTTAGCCAGAACTTCCTGTGCTCTTCTCTGGATGATACCATCCTGCTTGAATTCGATTTCGTCGCCGATGTGTCTGCAGTTATTGAAGATGTACTGAGCGTTTTCGATAGCCAGGTATCTGTCCTGCATCAGTGGAGTGTGGATAGCTTCTGTCAGCATACCGGTCAGCAGCAGGGACTGGTTAGTCCATACAGTTACCAGGTTGAACAGAGCATCCTGCAGATGACCCTTGAAGATGTTACCAGTCATGAACTTTGTAGGTGGCATGTACTTCAGTCTAGCCTTAGGGAAGATTTCTCTTGCCATCTGAGCCTGTGCCAGTTCTAACAGGAAGCCGTCTTCAGTGTTAGGGTCCATTTCGAATGCGTGACCCAGACCCATCTGTTCTTCTGGAATGTTAGCCAGAACTGCGAACTGTTCGTTGATGAACTGGGAAGCAGTTACAGTGTGAGCAGCTTCGATTGCATCGTCAGTAGTCAGGTAGTTATCTTCACCGGAGTTGAAGATGATACCGCAGTAACCGATGATTACTCTGGACATGAACTGGTCAACCAGAGTTCTCTGCATGTTGATGTCTCTGAACAGGATACCGTAGATTGCGTCGTTCAGCATTACGTCCAGTCTTTCCAGAGCGCCCATTGCAGCGATTTCAGGCATGCACATACCGGAGGAGTAGTTACACAGTCTGATGTATCTGCCAACTTCTTCACCAACTTCGTCCAGAGCCTTTCTCATGATTCTGAAGTTTTCCTGAGTAGCATATGTACCACCGAAACCTTCAGTAGTTGCACCGTAAGGTACGTAGTCCAGCAGGGACTGTGCAGTAGTTCTGATTACAGCGATGATGTCTGCACCCTGTCTAGCAGCAGCCTGAGCCTGAATAACGTCTTCGTAGATGTTACCGGTAGCTACGATTACGTAGATGTAAGGTTCCTTACCTTCACCGATAGTTGCCAGGTATTCAGCTCTCTTTGCCTTCTGAGCATCGATTCTTTCGAAAGTAGCCTTGATTGCAGGCTTCAGAGCTTCGCCAGCTTCTTCTACAGAACAAGTAGGCAGTTCCATCAGGTTCAGCTTACCAGCAGCGATTTCTTCTGCGATTTCCTGTGGAGCCTTACCAGTCTGAACGATTGCATTACCCAGCAGGTAAGCAGCACCTGTAGGCAGAGCACCAGCTTCCTTGATGTGGTCTACTACTACGTTTGGCAGTGGGTTGTCAACTTCGTCCACGCCGTCGATACCCAGCAGTCTTACGATAGTTCTTTCTGTGGATACTGTTGTGTGACGGTCAATAAAGTCCTGCATGCTGTGAGCAATGTTAGCTGCATGCTGACGTGCGGAGTCAACAACCTTTGCGTCAAGATTTAATTTGCTTTTCATCCTTTTTCTCCTTATTTAATATATTTTTTCGCACCTTCAATTATCTCAGAGCTGATACCCAGCATCTTTGCAATATTCAGAGCATCTTTAGGTAC
>JAFOGM010000016.1 GCA_017386805.1 Bacillota bacterium | reverse complement strand
TCGCTGCTGTAGACTTCCCCGGTCAAATCGAATTCTGTCAGCTGCATTCCATACATTTCATCCAGAAAAACAAAGGGATCTGTGTCAGGAGCCATGACAATCATATACTTACTTAATCCGTCAGCGGATGCTGTATACTTGATGCCGTTGACGAAATCGGTCGTTTTCCCTTCTGTACCCTGAGAATACATCAACTGACCATCCACCATAGCTGCATAGTGGAAATAGGTTTGGCCTTCTTCGTCAGTAATCACGGAAGAAAGACTTTCTACCTGATCGAAGACTGCGGGCAATTCATTCGCAGCCAGCAATTCTTCCAAGGTAACATCCGTTGTCAATTCTCCCTTGGGAGCAGGGCTTCCGCCGCCGCAGGCGGTCAATGAAACCGCCAACAGCGAAGCCAGAAGCCATGCAATTCCTTTTTGTACATTGTTCTTAATCATAATATTTTCCTTTTCGATTATTTCTTAGCGGGACCAGGAGCCTGGGGTTTCTGGTTGGTAACCTCAGCCTCGGTTTTTACATACTGTTTGTCAACCACGTTCACTTTCTGCATTTCAGGATTGGACTTTTCGCTGACCTTGACCTTATGCTCGTAGTAACGACGATAGAAGCTCGCTGTGTTTCCTCCGCGAATGGTCAAGCGCACTGTTTTGGCCAAAAGTATATTTGTCTGGAAGTCCAATTCTCTCTTCATGGTGACTTCGTTGGGGTCAAGACCGGCCTGCTTCAAAATGAAGTTTCTGGTTTCTTCCATTTTCTCCAGCTTTTCTTTTGCCTGCTGGAGTGTATTGGAGTCCCTGTAAGCATCGATCTTATTCTGTGCGTCTTCCTTTGTATTCTGGGGCTTCGCCTTCGCTAACTCTTTTTCCTGTTTTTTTACTTCTGCCTTGAGCTTTTGGTATTCCGAATTCTGGCCCAGGTAGATTTTTGCACTCGCACTATGATCAACAATTTCGTTCATCAAGCTCTGGAAACCGGCACTTCCTTTGATGTTGGAGACGCCCTTCTTCACCACCTTGGGGTCCAGAGCGCGGATCCATGCACCTTCTTCCAGAGGTAAAGCCTTGGCTTCGTGGAAATACAACATCCCGGCAAAGCCCTGCTCCATACGCATGTATGCTTTTTCCAGCTTGTCCATCTTGTCGGGAGGGGTTCCTTCTTTTGGTTTGTGGAAGAGTCCCTCGGGACTTCCTATGAGGTTCTTATATTCGATTTCTCTGGTATCCAGGATCGCTCTATGGACATTCTTTAAATGTTCGGTCAATGTGTTTTGAAGCTTCTGCATCTGTTCGGAAGGTGCATTGGTCTGCGCTTCTTTCACCGCCTTAAGAGCATCTACATATTTCGTTGCCAGTTCCAACATCCCTCGTTCTGTGTCCTGCTTATGAACACCCAACTGGAGGTTTTGCATTTCTTCCAGAACACTGCCTACTGCGCCGGGAATGGGCAGTTTTTGTCCGTCCGGACCGCTCTTGTAGAAATCAAGGAGTTTGGTTTCCATGGACTTCAGTATATCAGCATTATAGTGGCTGTTGGGAAGTCGCTTGTACTTCAGATATGTGGGTGTCTGGATATGCACTTTGTTCATATAGGAGTTGGAATAAGTTATGTCTACTCCACTGCCGAGCATTTTTTCATTTTTCAGAGGATTTTCAAACTCATCAGTGAGTGCAGAATAGGATCGTCCATTTCCATAGAATGTTCCTTCTTTACACCAGTCTAAACCGGGCTCGATGCTTCCGCCGAGAGAGGGGGTAACATCGCTGAACCAGTTGAGCTCAAGCTGGTTCTTTGCCTTTCTCATCAGCTGGTAAATGGTCCATGTTTCAATGGTTTCGGGGTTTCCGCCGAAGATATGCATGGGATTTTTTACAAAGACTTTATCATCTTCCATGCCTACAATGGTGAGATAATGACCGCCGGCACAGAGAGATAGCGGGGAGTTCTCCTTAGTGAGAGCATTGAAAACCACATCCTTAAAGAGTGAGATTGCACGTTCGGGTCCCTGTCCGGGGAACACATTGTTCCAGTTGATCACCGTTTGGAGGAAAGCAGAATTGGGAAGCATTCTGGCTGCCAATCCTGAGTAGTCACCAACGGTCTGTTTTCGATTTTCGTAAAATTCTTGGATTTTTTCATCGGAGATAATTAATGCATCCAATTCATCGGGGTTGGGCCGGTAAGCACGGATCACTTCCTGGGGAAGAGAAACACCGCGGTATTCAAACTGGCTGGAAAGAGTGACAGACCAACAACCATTCATGGTGTTTTGGCTTCGTCTTTCGTGGACACCGGGGAGCATGATTTTATCGGTTTTCTTCGGTTCACCTTCCACCGGCTGGCCGTTTCGGGTCGCAGTATAACCGGTAAGGGGAGGACGGGAAGGATTGTTTTCTTCCAAATATTCGATGATCTCAAGCCCCTTGATACGGTGGTCTAAAACTGCATTTTCTCCGGATTTCAGAATTCCCTGCTTTCTGTTCTTGAAGGATTTGACCTCTGCAGAGGAATTGGAAAGTGCAGCATCACCCTGAGTCAGCGTTTTGCTGGAAATAAACTCTTTGGGTGAGTAATTCAGTTTCAGGCCGCCTTCCTTCAGGGCCAGCTTCGGTTCGGAAGCTTCTTTCTCATTTTCTTTTTCCGCCTGTGCTTTCTCTTCCTGTGCCTTTACAGCAGCTTTAAAGCTTTCTTCCAGACGGGTGTTAAGTTCAGATGCTGAGAGATCTGCGATGTCCTGTTCGCCAAAGGCTTTTCTGACTTCGATTCTGGCCTTCTCTTCGGGATCGATGGCGCGGTCTTTGGCTCGCAGTCCCATAGCGATTTCAGTGCGTTCGATGAGATTCAGCATCTGCCGGCTTTCCCACAGAAGCGTAGCGGTCGGATTGTCGGGATAGGGATTTTCCGGAAGGAACATGTTGTTATCTGAGATAAGCTGATCGATCTGTGCCAGGAATTCCGGTCCTGTTGTTTCGTCGGTCATGGCTTTTTCCAGTTCGTTTTCTAAAGCCTGATACTTTCGCAGAAGACCCTGGTAGAAGACGTTGTCGACTTCCATAACCTTTCTGTTCTTGATTCCCAGCGACCAACCCAGAGCAATGGTGCGAGGGGTTTCGACAGCAAGGTCTCTGCCTAAAAAGGCGGACTTTAAGCGGGCCTGCTCACGTTCGCTCAGGTTCAGTGCACTGCCTTTTTCAGCCATGTACTGCTCAAAGGTCATATCAGCAGTGATGGTGGGATCTTTGTACTTGAGGTAGGTAATGGAGGCTTCGTGCAGATATTCCACAGATTCCTTCAAAGCTTTCAGTTCTTTATCTGTGGGCGGATTGGAAACCAGTTTTGAAGCCTTCGCATGCTTTGCCAGTGCATTTTTCAGGTCGCGGTACTGGGAAGAACCGGTCAGCATCCAGACGGGGTCCGCTACCTTTCCGGTAGCCAGTTCTACCAGCTCATCCACGCGGGTGTGGGTAGCATCGTAGACTGCTTGTTCCACCAGAGTTTCAGCCTTGGTCGGAACGAACTTACCGCCGTCCACGCGGAAGGCGAGAACGTTCTTTCCTGTATTATCACGGAAAATCAAAGGCTTTCCCTGCTTTAAAGCATTTTCGCAGTGATTGTCGGACATGGCATTTAAGGAATATTCTTTCTGACTCAGATCCACGATTTTTAAGGTGGTCAGATCGAACTCGTTTTTCTTTGCTTCATCACGGAGTTCGTTGGAAAGACGCCATCCGAAGAGTCGGGCGATACCGGCGGCGAAACCTGCCAGCTGCTTAAAGAAGACGAACTTAAAAATATCCTGGTCAGGAACTGCCTCAGAAGCAGCGATTCTCCGGCGGACACTTCTCTCCATACGGTCAGCAGCATTGTTGGCATTGGTCAGCGCATTGCTTTCGTTAGCCAGGCCGACAACGTTGACCTTTTCATAGTAGGGATCGCAGATTGCTCCATGGCGGCCCATCAGCGCAGTGAATGCCGGAAGATTATCGGATAATTTTCTTAAGATCTCTCTGGATTCTTCTGACAGATAATCATTGAGCGTATCCGGTTTGTTGGGATCCAGCAGCTGGTCAGCGTCCTGAGCGATGCGGTATAATGCGTATATATCGGGGAATTTCGCAACGAGGTCCTGATCCGACAAAGCCAGCAGGTCTTCCGGGGACTGACTTAGATCCAGAGTCTGCAGAAGCTCATCGTATCTTTTTGCTTGTGTCGGGAGATCCTGGCCCTTAATTGCTTCATCCATGGCAACGCGACTGGAAACCACGGTGAGCATCTGATTCCACGCATCCTGGCTGAGCTGGCGGCGGGCAGCCCGCTCTTCCTCATCAGCGATCAGGAAGGTAGACTGGAGAGAGTTCTGGGATAAAAGAGAAGTTAACTCTGCATCGTCAGGGAGGGACCGTTCTGTGTTTTCGATGATATAGTTTATAATGCCGGAAGCCTTTTGCTCGCTGGTCATTTTTCTGATTCCCTCATCCAGCGTGTCCACGTTATATGGATTGAATTTTAAAGCCATGGTACACCTCCAAGTGTCGTATATTATATATTGATAACACCGTGGAAACGGACGAATGGTTTCAATTTTTTTAAAAATTATTTCATTTCTTACTTATATAATTAAAAAATAAAGCATACCGCGTAAAAAAAGACGGGGAGCATTGAAATGCCCCGTCCTTTTTGGTATTCTAAAATAGAATTCATATGAAAATCCATTGCGCAAAGGAGAATATGCCATGATTGAATATAAGAGCACAAGAGGAAGCCAGAACGTGAAGAAGGGCGCCCAGGCCATCATCAAAGGGATTGCCGAAGATAAGGGCCTGTACGTTCCCAGCGAATTTCCCAAGCTGCAGGTAAGCGTGGAAGAATTGATCGACTGCGATTACCGTCAGGTTGCCAAGGCGGTACTGCCTCAGTTCCTGACCGACTACACCGAAGAAGAACTGGATCACTGCATCAACAGCGCCTATGATGAAAAGTTTGAAGCGCCGGAAGTGGTTCCTGTGAAGAAGGCTGGAAACGCCTGGATCGCAGAACTGTATCACGGTAAGACCGCAGCGTTCAAGGATATGGCTCTATCCATCCTGCCCTATCTGCTGACCACTGCTATGAAAAAGGAAAACGAAGATAATAAGATCGTGATCCTGACAGCGACCTCCGGCGATACCGGTAAGGCTGCATTGGAAGGGTTTGCAGATGTTCCCAATACTGAAATCGTAGTCTTCTTCCCGGATGCCGGAGTGAGCCAGGTCCAGAAGCAGCAGATGGTGACCCAGGAAGGCGAAAATACTCACGTCTTCGGTATCACCGGCAACTTCGACGACGCACAGACCGGTGTGAAGAAGATTTTCAACAATAGTGATTATGCTGAAGAACTGGCGAAGATGGGTTGTAAACTGTCTTCCGCAAACTCCATCAATATCGGCCGTCTGGTACCGCAGGTTGCGTACTACGTGTGGTCCTACGTGCAGCTGGTGAAGCAGGGCGTTCTGAAGAATGGCGAACCCATGAACGTTGTGGTTCCCACCGGTAACTTCGGTAACATTTTAGCTGCATACTACGCAAAGCAGATGGGTATTCCTGTGAACAAGTTCATCTGTGCATCCAACGAAAACAAAGTTTTGACCGACTTTATCAATACTGGCGTTTACGATATCAGCGAACGTTCCTTCCACGTGACCAATTCTCCGTCCATGGACATCCTGATCTCTTCCAACCTGGAACGCTTACTGTATCACCTGTCCGGAAACAACGGCGACGAAGTGAAGGAACTGATGAACAGCCTGGATCAGAACAAGAAGTACGAAGTCGGCGACAAGATCAAAGAAGGTCTGAAGGAATTCTACGGCGGCTACGCTGACGAAGCGGAAACCAAGGCAGCCATCGGTAAGCTGTACAAAGAAGACAACTATCTGATGGATACTCACACCGCAGTTGCGTACAAGGTATATCAGGATTACAGAACCGAAACCGGCGACGAAACTCCCACCGTGATCGCATCCACCGCAAGTGCTTACAAGTTCGCAGAATCTGTATGCGAAGCCATTGGACTGCCGCAGTTCCGCAACGGTTTCGATGCCATCAGCGCGCTGTATGCCTTCACTGGCGTGACCGTTCCCAAGGGACTGAGAAATCTGGATTCCAAGACTGTTCGCCACACCGGCGTTGTGGATAAGGAACAGCTGTGGGATGCAGTAAAGGGTTCTTTACAGTAAACGACAAATTTCGACAATCACATCTACGGCAATCAAAAATCCTCTGGCTTTGGCCAGAGGATTTTGTGCTTTTGTGAATGTCAGACCGGACCTCGGTCGATACATTACTTGGTTTCTGCTTCTAAAGCTGCAGTCAGAGCGCGAGCCAGCTGGTCGCCGCAGGAAGTGCCTCTTCCGCCGCAGTCAACACCCTTGATGCGTTCGATGACTTCTTCTGCCTTCAGACCTTCCACCAGCTTACCGATTGCCTTCAGGTTACCGTTGCAGCCGCCCTGGAAGGAAACTTCGCTGACAACGCCGTCGGTCAGATCGAATTCGATGTATCTGGAGCAGGTACCGCTTGTCTTGTATCCGTATTTCATGACGTGTTCTCCTTTGTAAAAGTATTGATTTGATCGGACAAAT
The DNA here is from genome assembly GCA_017386805.1 of Bacillota bacterium. GTDB lineage: Bacteria > Bacillota > Clostridia > Peptostreptococcales > Anaerovoracaceae > RGIG446. The sequence goes on along the minus strand of JAFOGM010000016.1, from coordinate 9,465 downwards.
GTCCGGAGATTACTGATTTGCTTCGTCCAGTGTGCGGAAGGCAGCCACGATGTCAGAGACAAACTTGTCTTCGGAATCGCGGATCACGTAGCGGCTGACCAGAGCGTGAGCTCCGTTTTCAAAACCGCCCACAGCTTCCACAGACTCGCCCTTCAGCAGAGGCTGGAGAGGGAAGTCGAATTCCCATACGCCGCTCCATCCGGTGAGGAACAGAACGTGGGTGGGGTTGTAAGCGCGGATTTCTTCAAAGATGATATCTTCGCAGAGCTGCTTCTGCTTGTCCATCATTTCACGGGTAATGCGGCCTTTCTTGGGCATAACCTTGTACAGATAGGTTCTTGCAACGGAGTCCGTCCACTTGTGGAAGGGGACTTCTGCAAAGAGATGGGTGATGTGAGCAGCAGCGCCGGTAAAGTCGCGGCCGTTGAGGTTCACACCGTTCAGAGAAGCGTTTCCGATACCGCTGCAGCTTCCGCAAGAGCTGCAGGTGGAGCAAGCCTTCGGGTCGCAGTCGTCGCTGGGCTCATTCTGAGGTGCGCGTTCGATGATCATCAGACGCTTTTCCATTTTATCGTAGTTTTCACCTACGGTACATCCGCAGGCCATATAATGGTCGATCTGATCTTCGGGGATCAGGTCAGCAAGCTGTTCGTACAGTTCCTGTAATCTTTCCATAATTACATACTCCTCCTTATATTACGTCTACCGGGTAATCTGCCGGAAGACGGGAATGTCTAACATTACTATTTTACCCTGTTCGGGGCCGTTCGTCAAACGTTACCGTGGATTTTCTTTTCGATGTAAAAGAATTATTGTTGTTTAAATTTCGATGTTAGCTTTGGCTAACTTTGGGTATAAAAATAATATAATTGAAGAACGTTCGAATCATTTGCAAGGTGAGAGATACCATTGAGAACTTAGGAGGTGTCGATATGAGATTAAAGGATAAGGTTGCGATTATTACTGGTGGAAGCCGCGGAATCGGCTACGCTACTGCAGATAAGTTCCTGGAAGAAGGGGCAGTTGTCATTTTAGCTGCGTCTACGAAGGAATCCGCCGATCAGGCGGTTGCCAAGCTTCAGGAGAAGCATCCGGACAGTATCGTTTATGGAATCGCCCCGGATCTGTCCAGCCTGGAATCCGTACGTGAAGCGTTCATCGATGCTACTTCCAAGTATGGCTGCGTGGACATTCTGGTCAACAATGCCGGTGTGTCCGAAAGTACACCGTTTGTGGATTATACGGAAGAGATGTTCTCCAAAGTTATGGATCTGAACGTCAAAGGAATCTTCAATGCCACCCGTGCGGCCTGCGAATGCATGATTGCCCGCGGCAGCGGCGTGATTCTCTCTACCTCGTCCATGGTGAGCCGCTACGGGCAGCCCAGCGGAATCGCTTATCCGGCATCCAAGTTCGCTGTCAACGGTCTTACCGTATCTCTGGCAAGAGAGCTGGGGCCGAAAGGAATCCGCGTCAACGCAGTTGCTCCCGGGATCACGGAAACTGACATGATGAAAGCGGTTCCCAAGGAAGTCATCGATCCCATGATCGCACAGATTCCTCTGCGCCGTCTCGGTCAGCCGGAAGATATCGCCAATGCGTTTGTGTTCCTGGCTTCTGAAGAAGCATCGTACATTACCGGGGTGGTACTGAGCGTGGATGGTATGGCCAGAACCTGATTTGAAAAATAAGTGTATAGAAATAAACGGAAAGGCCCGCTGGTAACAGCGGGTCTTTGTCTGGCGTTGGAAACGTAGCTGATTTTGTGGGCTTTGAAAAATATTTTCAAAAAACGAGAAAAAGTTTAAAAAAGTACTTGCTTTTTGTTTTAAACTGCGTTATTATAAACAAGTCGCTGATGCGAAACAATATAATAAAAATCACTGAATAGTGACTTGGAGAGTTGACCGAGTGGCTAAGGAGCTCGCCTGGAAAGCGAGTAGGGTGTAACAGCCTCGTGGGTTCGAGTCCCATGCTCTCCGCCAAAAAACAAAACACTGTAGATTGTCTACAGTGTTTTGTTTTTTTGTTTGAACTGTGAGCGGGGACTCGAACCCGAAAGGGCGCGAACGTAAGGAAACAGTCCGGTGGACTGTTTCGTAGAGAGCGGTTCAAGCCGGTTGTGGGAACCGGCGCAGAACGGCGGATTTGCGAAGCAAAAACGCAAAGTCCCATGCTCTCCGCCAAGAAGATACCGTAACGATTGTTACGGTATTTTTATTTTTTGCCTAATTGCGATGATTCGTTATAAATAATACGAAAATACGTTGTAAAATTGAGAAGAAAGTGATATGATGATAAAAACTACATGATTGAGGTTCCTGATCCGGCCTGGCGAGGTACGAGCATAAGCGTGCGAGGATGATTGCGGTGAATTCCGCAACATCCTCGCATTTTTTGTTATCGCGGTAATTTTACTAAGAAGGTGGGATGGGGGACTGAGAAAAAAGGAGGAAAAATGATGAAAAAGAACGAATTGGTGATCTTCGAAACGGAAGATAACACAGTAAAACTGGAAGTGCCTGTGGAACAGGAGACAGTGTGGTTGAATCGCCATCAAATGGCGGACCTTTTTGGTAGGGATGTGAAGACGATTGGGAAACATATCAACAATGCTCTGCAAGAGGAATTGGATGATTCAACTGTCGCAAAATTTGCGACAGTTCAAATCGAAGGGGACAGAGAAGTTGAACGATGGATTGAGTACTACAACCTCGACGTCATCATCTCCGTCGGCTATCGTGTGAAGTCCAAGCGTGGTGTGGAGTTCCGAAAGTGGGCGAATTCTGTTTTAAAGCAGTACATACTCCAGGGGTATGCAGTAAATCAAAATCGAATGGCGCAGTTGGGAGAAGTGATCCGGGTAATGAAACGGACGGAACATTCGCTGGACAGCCGACAAGTGCTCAGTGTTATTGAGAAATACAGCGAGGCGCTGGAACTGCTGGATTCCTACGATCATCAGACGATGCAGCGCCCTAAGGGGAATAGGGCTACTTATGTGCTGTCCTATGAAGAATGTATGGAAGTGATTTCGCATATGTGCTTTGGTGATGAATCGGATTTGTTTGGAAGAGAGAAGGATGACTCGTTCCGTGGAAGTATCGGAAATATTTATCAATCCTTTGGAGGGGTGGATTTATATCCGACACTTGAAGAAAAGGCTGCACATCTGTTATACTTTGTTACGAAAAATCACAGTTTTCTGGACGGGAATAAAAGAATTGCAGTCACCATGTTTCTGTATTTTCTCGACAAAAACGGAGTTCTGTTTAAAGACGGGGAGAAGACCATAGATGACCACACGCTGGTCGCATTGACGATCATGGTCGCGGAATCCCGACCGGAAGAAATGGAAATGATGATCACTGTGATCATGAATTGTATGAAATGAGGGACTTGTTTTGAAAAAGAATGATAAAAAAATCGCTGCGGCACTTCTTTGTGGAATCCTGCTTTTCACTGGCTGTGGCGGAAATGAACCCGTAGAAGAACAGATCAATCCGGAACTGGATCACGACCACTGCATCCATGACATGACAAAGGAAGAACTGACACAGATGGAAGAAGAACTGAAAGAAGTTCTGGGTGTCACAGGAGTACGTCTGATCGAAGAAAAGAAGCAGGATCTGGCTGTGTCGATCAATCTGGTATGGGGTGAGAATGAATTTGATCCCGGGACAGTAACGTACAAGATCTATGACCTGGAAGAAGGCTATCCGGATCAGACAACGGTACCGATGCAGGAAATCGTTGTGGAAGATTATTCCTTCTTCGATGATGTCCCCTGCAATGTGGCGGATTACAATTTCGATGGAGCCGCTGATTTTTCTCTATGGCTCTGGGGTGGAGCCCAGAACTCCCAGGGAAAGTTCTTCTTGTGGGATAAGGAAGCGAAACTGTTCGTGGAAAATGAAACTCTGGGTCAGCTGACCAGTCCCATGGCGAAAGAAGAATATAAAATCATTCTGGAACACATTCATGTCAGCGGTGCGGAATTTGTGGATGTGGTGTATCGCTGGGACAACGGCAATCTGGTTCCGGTGAGACGGATCATTCAGGAAATGCCGGTGTTCGGAACCTTACAGGGAGAAGTTTCCGACTGGTACAACGGTAACTGGGAAAAGATGTACGAACGAAAGATCTTACTCAGTGAAGGCGACTGGACGGAGGAAGATTATGCGAAGATCGATGATCTGGGAAGAGAACTGCAGGTCTTTTACGATCCGGCGTATCGCGGCTTTTAACCTTGAAATTTAGCCTTTTCCCTTGACAAACGACCGGGAATTTTATAAACTATTTGCGTTATCTATAAGAAAAAGGCTGTGATGAAGACAGTACCCTTTGGAAAGATCCCCAGAGAGCGGTTGTTAGGTGAGAGAACTGCGGTTGGAACAAAGGCGAAGATCACTTCGGAGCTGGCTCTGTGAATTCAGTAGCGGAGACCCGGAAACTGCACGTTACGCAGACACAAGCGACTGACAGAGGCGCCGGAGGCGGTTGCCGCAGAAGTCAGTAAGCAGGGTGGTACCACGGTTCATGATCGTCCCTGGATTCTTCGGAATTCAGGGATTTTATTTTTATGACAATAAACCCCACCGATCACAAACAAGAGAGGAAGGAAACACTATGTTCAAGAATCTGTCTGAGCAGCCCATCGCGGAGCTGCAGAACCAGCAGGCCGACAAATGGGTCGAAGATAAGCTGCTGGAAAAGTGCGTGACCACAAGAGAAGGAATGCCCTCCTTCGTCTTCTTTGAAGGTCCTCCCACCGCTAACGGTAAGCCGGGGATCCATCACGTTATCGCAAGAACTCTGAAGGACTCTGTATGCCGTTACAAGACCATGCAGGGTTATGCTGTAAACCGTAAGGCTGGTTGGGATACCCACGGTCTGCCGGTAGAAATCGAAGTGGAAAAGCAGCTGAAGATGTCCGGTAAGAAGGACATCGAAACTTACGGTATCCGTCCCTTCAACGAAAAGTGTAAGGAATCCGTATTCACTTACGAAAAGATGTGGAGAGAAATGTCCAAGAGAATGGGTTACCTGATCGATATGGACAACCCCTACATCACTCTGGACAACAACTATATTGAAACCGGCTGGTGGATCCTGAAGGAATTCTTCAAGGCTGGTATGATCTACGAAGGACACAAGATCCTGCCCTACTGCCCCCGCTGCGGTACTGGTCTGGCTTCCCACGAAGTAGCTCAGGGTTATAAGGAAGTAAAGGTTACCACCATTACTGCCAAGTTCAAGAAGAAGGGTACCGACAACGAGTACTTCCTGGCTTGGACCACCACCCCCTGGACTCTGGCTTCCAACGTTGCTCTGACCGTAGGTCCCGACGTGGACTACATCAAGGCAAAGAAGGACGGCGAATACTTCTACGTGGCTAAGGCTCTGGCTGACAAGATCCTGGGCAAGGCTCACGAAGGCGGCGAAGAAGGCTACACTGTTGTAGAAGAAATGAAGGGTAAGGACCTGGAATTCATGGAATACGAACAGCTGATGCCCTTCATCAAGCCCGACAAGAAGGCATTCTTCGTAACCTGCGCTGATTACGTTACCATCGAAGACGGTACCGGTATCGTACATACCGCTCCCGCATTCGGTGAAGACGACTACCAGACCGGCCGTCGTTATGACCTGCCGGTTGTAAATCCTGTTGATGAAGAAGGTAAGTATACCGATACTCCCTGGAAGGGTCACTTCGTAATGGAAGATGGTCTGGAAGTGGAAATCATCAAGTGGCTGGCTGCAGAAAACAAGATCTGGGCCAAGGAAAAGATGGAACACAACTATCCCCACTGCTGGAGATGCGGTACTCCTCTGATCTACTATGCAAAGCCCTCCTGGTACATCGAAATGACCAAGCTGAAGGATCAGCTGGTTGAAAATAACAACGGTGTCAACTGGTTCCCCGAATTCATCGGCGAAGGCCGTTTCGGCAACTGGCTGGCTGAAGTTAAGGACTGGGCAATTTCCAGAAACCGTTACTGGGGTACCCCGATCAACATCTGGAGATGCGAATGCGGTCACCTGGAATCCATCGGTTCCAGAGCTGAACTGGCTGAAAAGGCAATCGAAGATATCGATGATACCATCGAACTGCATCGTCCCTATGTTGACGAAGTTCATATCACCTGTCCGGAATGCGGTAAGACCATGACCAGAATCCCTGAAGTTATGGACTGCTGGTTCGACTCCGGTGCAATGCCCTTCGCACAGTGGCACTATCCGTTTGAAAACAAGGAAGCAGTAGACAACGGTACTCTGTTCCCCGCAGACTTCATCTGCGAAGGTATCGACCAGACCCGTGGTTGGTTCTACTCCCTGATGGCGATCTCCACCTTCATCAAGGGCCAGGCTCCCTACAAGAACGTACTGGTTAACGACCTGATCCTGGACAAGGAAGGTAAGAAGATGTCCAAGTCCAGAGGCAACACTGTTGACCCGTTCAACCTGTTCGACAAGTATGGTGCAGACGCTACCAGATGGTATCTGCTGTCCACTTCTCCGGCATGGTCCCCGACCAAGTTCAATGAAGATGACCTGATCGATACTCAGTCCAAGTTCTTCGGTACTCTGAAGAACGTATACAACTTCTTCGTTCTGTATTCCAACATGGACGATATGGACCCGGCTCAGTGCGCAGTTGATTATGCAAAGAGACCGGAACTGGATCGCTGGATCCTGTCCAAGTACAACAAGCTGGTGAAGGAAGTTACCGAAGAAATGGATCGCTACGACCACATGAAGTCCGTTCGTAAGATCCAGGACTTCGTAGCAGAAGATCTGTCCAACTGGTACATCCGTCGTGCAAGACGTCGTTTCTACGCAGAAGAAATGACCGAAGATAAGAAGTCCGTATACGCTACCACCTACGAAGTACTGGTTGGCGTATCCAAGCTGATCGCTCCCTTCGCACCCTTCATCTCCGATGAAATCTACACTAAGCTGACCGGCGAAGAATCCGTTCACTTAGCATTCTTCCCCAAGGCAGATGAAAGCCTGATCGATGCTGGCGTAGAAGAAAAGATGGACCTGGTAAGAACTATCGTAACTCTGGGTCGTGGTACTCGTGAAAAGGAAAGAATCAAGGTTCGTCAGCCGCTGTCTGAAATCATGGTAGACGGTAAGTACGAAGCTATGATCGGCGACATGACCGACCTGATCATGGAAGAACTGAACGTGAAGAAGGTTGTATTCGAATCCAAGCTGGATAACTTCATGAACTACTCCCTGAAGCCCAACTTCAAGGTTGCTGGTCCTGTTCTGGGTGCTAAGATCAAGGCCTTCGGTGGTGCTCTGGCTAAGGCTGATGCCAAGGAAGTTGTAAACGCTCTGGAAGCAGAAGGTAAGTACGCTCTGGATATCAATGGCGAAATGGTTGAAATCACCAAGGAACTGGTAGACACCAGAATTTCCGCAAAGGAAGGTTTCACCGTTGCTATGGAAAACAACGTATTCACCATCTTAGAAACCACCATCACTCCGGAACTGACCATGGAAGGTCTGGCTCGTGAACTGGTTTCCAAGGTACAGCAGATGAGAAAGCAGAAGGACTTCGAAATGATGGACCACATTGCGATCTCCGTGAAGGCTGACGATGAAGTCAAGGCTGCTGTGGAAGCGCACATGGCTTACATCACCAGCGAAACTCTGGCAGACGAACTGACCTTCGTTGACGCAGAACTGGAAACCTACGATCTGAACGGCCACAAGACCGGTATCGACGTAGAAAAGAAATAAAGAAATATAAAAAGAGCTGTCCTTTCGATGACAGCTCTTTTTTCTTGCAATGGATGTTATTCGGTTTTGTACAGACCTTCCAGAAGCTTCACGCAGAAGTCCAGTCCCAGTTCCCCGCTGTTCAGCGTAAGGTGGAAGTTTCTCGCATCGCCCCACTGTGTGCGGGTATAGCGTTCGTAGTAACCTTCGCGGAGCTTATCTTTCTCCAACATGCGATCGTAGGGATCGGCACCTTCCAGTTCGCCGTAAACCTCTACGATGCGGTGTGCACGAAATTCTTCGTCCGCGTGGATGAAGACGCGAAGGACATCGTCACGGTCTTTTAAAATGCGGTCAGCGCAGCGGCCGACGATGACGCAGGGGCCTTGTTCGGCCAGTTCCAGAATGACCTTTTCCTGTGCATTCCACAATGCACTCTGGAGATAGGAACTGTTCAGAGCCCGTTCTGCGCGGGTGGAGAACAAACGATTCCGGAAGGGAGTATCGCCCAGCTCGCGGACATGCTCTTCGGAAAAGCCGCTTTCTTCCGCCATCATGGAAATCAATTCCTGATCGTAACAAGGAAGGCCTAACTGATCGGCAAGTTCTTTCCCGACGGTTCGCCCGCCGCTTCCGAATTGACGGCTGATTGTGATAATTTTATAACTCATAGCACCTGCTCCTATTCTTCAAAGGGGAACTTGTAATCCAGTCCGCATTCATCTCTCAGGGCGATGAATTCCTTCTGGATGGATTCACTGACCGGAACACCCTTGTCTTTACGTTCCAGCCAAGCCAGATATTCTTTTTCGCCTGCTGTGTAGATGCGTTCAGCATCGGCTGCCTTTTTGGAATTTCTCAAGCCGCGGCAGATTCCGCCGGCGGTTTCCTTAAAGGTATCCAGTCCCATGAAGAATTCCGGATTGATGACGAAGAAGAAGTGACCGAGACGATACATCTTCGGATTTCCGTTTTCGTCCCGTCCGCCCAAATCCTTCATATAGGGGCCGCCTGCCAAAGCGGCAGATAAGATTTCAACGATGGTGGTGAAGCCGTAGCCTTTGTAGCCGCCGGTTGCTTCACCCAGACCGCCCAGCGGAAGCAGGGCGCATTTTCCCTGGCGCATATCCCGCAGGATCTGACCGGAGTCAGTCATGGTTCCGCCGTCTTCCGTAACTACCAGTCCGGGAGGAGTGGGTTCACCCAGGCGTTCATAGAATTCGATCTTCCCGTTCTGCACGGTGGAAGTGGCGCAGTCGAAGTTGAAGGGGAATTCCTCGTCGGTAGGCATGGTGAAGGTCAACGGATTGGTACCCATCATGGGTTCCACACCGAAGGTGGGGGCAACCGACGGACGCGCATTGGTTCCGGTGATCCCGATCATCCCTGCCTTTTCCGCCATGGTGCTCCAGTACCCGGCGATGCCGTAGTGGGTGGAATTGTAGATGGTTCCGCCGGCCATACCGTAGATTTTCGCCTTTTCGATCAGCATTTCCATCATGCGGTAGCTGGCAACCATCCCCATACCGTCGTTGGCGTTCATTACCACGGTGGTGGGGGTGTCTTTTACGATTTCGATATTGGTCACCGGAAGCAGGGTTCCGTTTTTGATTCGATCCAGATAAATGGGCTTGAAGCGGTTGCATCCGTGGCTTTCGATCCCTCTGCGGTCGGATTCCAGAAGGACATCGGTGCAGATTTTCGCATCTTCCTCCGGAACACCGTAAGCTT
>JAFOGM010000152.1 GCA_017386805.1 Bacillota bacterium | reverse complement strand
AGAAGCGGTACTGGCCGACAGCTGGAACTTTAATGAAACGGGTACCGTCATGACCATTCAACTGAAGCAGGGTGTGACCTGGCACGATGGCCAGGAGTTCACAGCAGATGACGTGAAATTCACTGTGGACTCGTTGAAGAAGGCACCAACATCCATGCATAAACCGCTGGTGGATATCATAAAGAGTATTAAAACCAATGGAAAGTACCAGGTGGAGCTGACCTTTGTCAATGCTTTTGACAGTGCGCTGGAGAAACTGACCTTCCCGATTCTGCCGGAACATCAGTATAAAAATTTGACTACCTTCCTGAAAGCCGCGGATGACTTCACTCCCGTAGGAACCGGTCGATATCAGGTGACTTCCATTGCCAAGGGCGAAGCAATCCATTTGGGCTCCAATCTGAACTATCACGGCGCTAATAAGGCAACCAACACGATTACGTTTAAAGTCACCAGTGAAAATGCCAATCCGGTGAATCTGTTCGCCATCAGCGATCTGAACCTGGTATTTTTACAGGGTATCGATCGTGAGACCTTATACAGCAATAAAAATGTAAGGGTGACCAATTTCACTTCCGGAGAAGCAGAGCTCCTTGGTTTCAATATGACCCATCCCACGCTGTCCCAGAAGAAGGTGCGACAGGCTATTGTCAGTGCGGTGGACGTGGATCAGCTTTTGGACCACATCTATTACAACAATGGGGTCAAGACGGATAGCTTGTATTATCCGGGATATCTGGGGACGGAGAATACCGGAGATCTATATCCGGTGAATGTGGAAAAGGCCAGAGCCTTACTGCGTGAGGCTGGCTACAGCGATGCAGAGGGCGGTATGTTCCGCGATGCCAATGGAAAACTGCTGTCGGTGAAACTGACCATCAATGGAGATTCCACCATGCGCTATGATGCGGCGGTGATGATCCAGTCCCAGCTTCTGAAGGCAGGGATCGACTGCCAGATCCAGTCTCTGGATTGGGAAGCCTACCAGCAGGCCATCACTTACAGAACATACGAAATGTTCCTGGGCGGTTATCGCTTTGGGGATTCCTACGATTTACGATTCTTACTGCAGAGTACCGTCTGGAATCCTGCCGGTTATGTAAATCCTCAGGTGGATGAACTGTTGAACCGAATGAACCAGGGGGCAGAAGCGGATCAGAAAAAAGTTACCTATGAGCGTATGAAGCCCATACTGGCCGATGAACTTCCCTATTACTGTATGTTCTACAAAACCTATGGACGCATGTCCGACTGGGAATTGCAGACAGGAGAAGAATCCATCTTTGCGGATCTGTACCGCGGAGCGGAAAGCTGGCGTCTGGTGAAGCCGGTGGAAGTGGTGGATTCGGAAGAATAAAAAATATTTCAAAACAAAAGAAAAGTGTTGAAATGTTTCTGAAAATCTAGTATAATTTTACTCGATGTGATTTCGCATCGGGTATATGCGGCCATGGCGGAATCGGCAGACGCGTACGTTTGAGGGGCGTATGGGTAACACCGTGCGGGTTCAAGTCCCGCTGGCCGCACCATGAAAATGAGAGCTTTCCATTAGGAAGGCTCTTTTTCTTTTCTCAAGCAATTTTCGCAGAATTATAGAATCTCCATAACGCAGTGTTAAAAATATGGTATAATAGATTTCGATTATAATCCGGAGTATGTATGATAATTTACTGGAAATTATGGGTATAATTAAAAAAGATATGATGTTACGAGGTGACATACCGTTATTATAGGGAGGAGTTATCATGGAAAAGTTATATGATGTTGTAATTATCGGTTCCGGTCCTGCCGGACTGAGCGCTGGGCTGTATGCGGGAAGAGCTCTGCTTTCCACATTGATCATCGAAAAGGAAAAGGCTGGCGGTCAGATCATGCAGACTGCGGAAATCGAAAACTATCCCGGCGGTATGGAAGGCGAATCCGGTCCCACACTGATCCAGAGAATGGCGGCGCAGGCCGATCAGTTCGGTGCAGAACGCGTGAAGGATACCGTGGTGGAAGTACAGCTGGATGGCGCTGAAAAGATCGTTAAGTGCCAGAAGGAAACCTACCGCGCAAAAACTGTGATCGTGGCAACCGGTGCATCCCCGGCGAAGCTGGGCTGCCCGGGCGAAGAGGAATATACCGGCCGCGGTGTATCTTACTGTGCGACTTGCGATGCACCGTTCTATGGCGGTCTGGAAGTCTTCGTGGCCGGCGGCGGTGATGCTGCGGTGGAAGAAGCCATTTATCTGACCAAGTTTGCAAGAAAGGTGACCATCATCCACAGAAGAGATCAGCTGAGAGCGGCCAAGTCTATCCAGGAAAAGGCGTTCAAGAATGATAAGATCGAATTCCTGTGGAATTCTTCCATTGAAGAAATCAAGGGCGAAGGTCTGATCAATGAAATCGTGGTGAAGAACCTGCAGACCGGTGAACTGACTTCCATGAAGCCGGATCCCAACGATGGTCTGTTTGGCCTGTTCGTATTCATCGGCTACAAGCCTCAGACGGAACTGTTTGTGGATCAGCTGGATAACGAACGTGGCTATCTGGTTACCGATGACAATATGCATACCAACATACCTGGCGTATTCGCTGCTGGAGATATCCGCAAGAAGACCCTGCGTCAGGTGGTGACTGCTGCGGCAGATGGAGCCATCGCTGCGGTGGAAGCTGGAAAATACATCGAAGAAATGGAATAAAGAATCATACGACCCCGTGGAGAGATCTGCGGGGTTTTCCATTGGAGTGGGTCGTTTAAATGCTGGAAACCGTGGTATGAATTTAACAGTAGAATCTGTGAAAATTTGGGTAAATCTTAATGATATAAGGAGGAACGACCCATGAAGAGACAAGTGAGATGTACCATTTGCAATGAAATTTTTGAAGAAGGCGTGGAAAAGTGCCCGGT
>JAFOGM010000151.1 GCA_017386805.1 Bacillota bacterium | reverse complement strand
TTTTCCAGATACAGTTCCAGGCCCTGAATATCCCTCTGATCCAACAGATAGAACATGGTTTTTTCTTTATATTCTTTTAAGTACTGCAGATAATGCAATTCTGCTTTTTCACTCAAATCCATGGGCCAGCGCAGCCGCGTCCATGCCAGACGCATAGCTCCATCCGCATCGTGATCTTCCTTCAGGTATTTCTCCCAGATCATGTCATAATCCCGGAAGATCAGCTGCTTCGCTTTAAAGATGTGGTGATAGGGATGTCCACCACCATAAATGGAATACTCAAAGTGGTGGGCCGCAATGTTTTCCTCGAAATCTTCCACATACTCCGGGAAAATCACCTGATACACCCTTCCATCTGCTTCCGTAATGGTCACGAAGAGTTCCTTGTGGATCTCGTCGCAAAGGAAGGCCAGCGCTTCTCCCTGGTGTTCTCCCACACGCGTGATGTAAAACGTATCGAGACTCCGGCAGTTCATCAGACAGCCGCCGCCCCAGCGATCCACCTGGTCGTGGAATCGCAGCGTCTTCAATTCCTTACAGCCGTACATGGCATAGTCCTTCACATCGGTCAAATGCTTCGGAAACGTCAGGTCCTGAAGTTTTCGGTTGTCCCACTCTCCCTCCGGACCGCAGGTGATCTGCAGTTCACAGATGGCAGGAATCACGCCCGGCGCCGTAGGTTTCGGACCAGGAGCTGCATTGTACGCCAGCGCATGGTCACCTACTATGGTCACAGGCAATCCCCACAGTTCATCAGGAAGCGCTGCCTTTGTATCACAGGTCACTGCCCGCAGGATCTCGATATGATCTTGTTCTCTTTTGATGGTCAGCTTCCAGTTGGACAGCCCGCTGATGATTTCCATGGGATTACCTCTCTTGATTTCTACTTAACTAAGATATTATATCATAGTTCCTCCTCTTAGAAAAGCGCTTCCCATACAGAGCTCTCCTTTACGCCCCAAAATCCGTATCTCCCTGGCGTTCCTCCTCCAACACGCGATCTTCTACCCGTACCGCAGTTTCCTTCACCGCATCATCGTAGCCGGTCAGCGCCGCAAAGGGAGAAAACTGCGCCGCTCGCATCTCCGGCTTCATCCGCGGATGTTTCTTCGATGTAGGATGTTCCATATACAACATATCTTCGTATTTCGGATCCACTTCTCTTCTCCTCCCGATCACTGCCAGCTGTTTTACGCTTTGTGCCCGCCGATCTGGTTGTTTCGTTCCTTGGCCGTAGCCCCTTCCTCCAGATTCATGGCTTTCAAAATCGCATTTTTCCCGTACTTATTTTTGATGGCCAGCATGGCCTTCTGCAGATTCTTTTCATCCTTCAATTCGGCCTCTTCCTCTGCCCGCTGCTTCGCCAACGCCTCGTAATCCGTAAACAGATCCAGCTGTTCCAGAACCGGCTGACTGGCCAGCGAAGCGGCTGCCGCCGTCTCGGAGATCACATGGGCGGCAACCACCGTGATCCGCCGTACCAACAAATTGGGATCCACGATCCGGTCGTAGAGGTCCATCATAGCACTTACGATCAGCTTCGTGGAAGAGGTTTTTCTTCCCAGATTGGCCGTTCCGTGAGCGTGTTTCGGTACCTGACGGCCGTAATGGTCCGTCTTCACCGGCCCTTTATACGTTCTCCGCCGCTCTGGATCCGTCAGATTTTCGATGTCATACCCCACCGTCAGCGTCACCTGATCCGTCACCAACCCTTTGGCAACCAGATCCAGCACCAGCTGATCCGTCATTTCACGCGCCACCAGTTTGGCTTTTTCCCAGGAATAGGGTTCCTGAAGGACCTGCCCAGCGCCGACGCTGTTGTTTTCCGGTTTGTATTCCTTGATCTGCTTCATGGTACAGGGCTCATAGCCCCAGGCATGGTCGATCAGCAGTTCCGCATTGACGCCAAACAAACGATACAACAGATCCTCATTCATCACTTCGTTGGGCTTTCCGATGGAACATCGGGCAATATCCCCCATGGTGTAGATTCCGTGATCTTCCAATTTTCGCGCATAGCCGCGGCCCACCCGCCAAAAATCCGTCAGAGGCCTGTGGTCCCACAGTTCCCTGCGGTAGGTGATTTCATCCAGTTCTGCGATCCTGACACCATTTTCGTCCGGCTTCATCTTCTTCGCCATGATGTCCATGGCAATCTTCGCCAGATACAGGTTGTTCCCAATCCCCGCTGTCGCGGTGATCCCCGTGGTATTCAACACATCGCGAATCATTTCCCGGGCAATCTCCTCCGGCGTCTTCCGGTACGTTTCCAGATAATCCGTCAAATCCATGAACACCTCGTCGATGGAGTAGACGTGGATGTCCTCCGGAGCCACGTACTTCAAATATACCTGATAAATTCGTGTACTGTATTCCATGTAAAGAGCCATCCGCGGCCGGGCAACGATAAAGGAAAGTTCCTTGTTGGGATCCAGCAGCAGTTCCGACGCATCGCAGGAGGAATCTCCGTTCAAACAACC
>JAFOGM010000150.1 GCA_017386805.1 Bacillota bacterium | reverse complement strand
GGCAGTTCTTCCCGTTCGCCGATTCGCTGGCCGTAGGGCGGGTTCGTGATGATCACGCCGAAGTCCTCTTCGGCAACCATCTTCCGCGCATCTGCGCACATCACAGTGACGCAGTCGTCCACGCCGGCTTCTTCCACGTTCTGACGGGCAGCTTCCACCACGCGGGGGTCGATGTCGCAAGCCAGGATTTTGATTTCTTTATCGTAATCCACCGCTTCATAGGCCGCGCGGCGTTCTTCCTTCCAGACATTGGCCGGAATGTAATCCCAGTCCTCTGCCCAGAAATGACGGGTCAGACCGGGAGCGATGTTGCGCTCGATCATAGCAGCCTCAATGGCGATGGTTGCCGAACCGCAGAAGGGGTCCACCAGAAGGCGGCCGGGCTTCCAGAAGGACAGCTGAACCATGGCTGCTGCCAGAGTTTCCTTGATGGGCGCTGTGACAGGCGCCACACGATAACCGCGCTTATGTAAACCTTCGCCGGTGGTATCCAGGGTCAAAGTCACGCGGTCCTTCAGAATGGTGACCTTCAGTGCGAAAGGAAGACCGGTTTCCGGGAATTCCTCAATGAAATAGGTTTCCTTCAGTTTTTCGATGATCGCTTTCTTGACCATCCCCTGACAGGCGGGAACGCTGTGCAGCTGAGACTTCACGGAGCTTCCGCTGACATTGATCTGACCGTCCATAGGAATCCACTGTTCCCAGGGCAGCGCCTTGGTCTGTTCGAAGAGCTCGGTGAAGGTCTTCGCTTCAAATTCCGCCAGTTTGATCTGTACACGGTCTGCACATCTCAGCCAGATGTTCGCCTTCGCCACGGCACGTTCATCTCCCAGGAAGGAGATCTTTCCGTTTTCCGACTGTAAAATCTTATATCCCAGCGCTTCTACTTCGCGCTTGACCACAGCTTCCAGACCAAAGGTGGAGGTGGCAATCAATTCTAATTTAGCCAAAATCGTCTTCCTTTCTAAAAAAGCCGCGGTCACGGCGCTTCGCAGCGCAGCAACTGTGGCTTTTCGATTTCTATGAGTTAGAACAGCTGATTCTTCTTGTTCAGGTGATTTGCGCTCAGCTTATCCAGGCTGTCCAGTGCCTTACCGGTACCGATAGCAACGCAGCTGGTGGGATCTTCGGCGATGATCACCTTGATTCCGGTACGTTCTTCGATACGCTTGTCGATGCCGTGCATCAGCGCACCGCCGCCGGTGATATAGATACCGCTGTTGGAAATGTCCGCAGCCAGTTCAGGCGGAGTTCTTTCCAGTACGTTGTGTACCGCTTCACAGATGGTCTGTAAGGGTTCGGACAGTGCTTCCATCATTTCGGTGGAAGTGATTTCAATGGACTTGGGCAGGCCTGTTACCAGGTCACGGCCGCGGCATTCCTGAGTTACGATTTCTTCTCTGGGGAACGCAGTACCAATGGTCATCTTCATTTCTTCCGCAGTACGTTCACCGATGTACAGCTTGTGTTCCTTACGCATGTACTTCACGATGGCTTCATCGAACTTGTCGCCGGCAACCTTCACGGACTCGCTGGTTACGATACCGCCCAGAGAGATCACCGCGATGTCGGTGGTACCGCCGCCGATATCGATGACCATAACACCTTCCGGCTTGGAAACATCCAGGCCAGCACCGATGGCAGCCGCCAGAGGTTCTTCCATCAGGAAGACGGACTTTCCACCCGCTTCGGTAGCAGCTTCACGAACTGCTCTCTTTTCCACTTCGGTAACACCGCTGGGAACGCAGATCATAACACGAGGCTTAAAGAAACGGCCCTGGCCGCAGCTCTTGCGGATGAAATGCTTCAACATACGTTCGGTGATATCGTAATCAGAGATTACACCGTCCTTCAGAGGACGTACAGCAATGATGTTGCTGGGGGTTCTTCCCAGCATCTTTCTGGCTTCTTCACCAACTTCCAGAATTTCATTGGTGTCACGGTTGATCGCAACAACGGAGGGCTCGTTCAGTACGACACCCTTTCCTTTTATATAAACCAGTACGTTCGCTGTTCCTAAGTCAATTCCTACTTCACTAGAAAATCCCAATGTTCTTTCTCCTTCTCTACATTTATTTTTATTTGTTATTGTGTCTAGTATACCCTGTCGTAATATTATATATTTTTTTCTCCCGCATTTCAATTTGTTTTCCGTGTTTTTCATGCAGTAAAATCAACATTTCGGGAGTTTGTGACAGAATGAACTTATAGAATCATTGCTCTTTTTCCCTTTCTTTTTACAAAAGAGCATCTATACTTCGGACAAATTCAGAGGAATTTCGTTGAGATAATCCCTCCAATCTGTAAACGCAATTTGCGCAGGACGGAATAAGTCAGGATATTCCAGCGCAAGCTCGTGGAGTTCCCCTTCCTGAAGTTTTTGGAACAAGGCCCCTTCTTCCACAATGCCGAACACAAACTGTTCCTTCAGATAGGGAGTCGTATACCAAGTCACCTTGGTATTGGTGAACACTGCCAGTTCGTAGAGATACTTTGCCAGCTGTGCAGGCCGGTCTCCCAGATATAACATGAACGGGAACGGATCGCCGCCGTTTTTCCCGGCAATTGGCAGTTGAACCTGGTAATTCGTTTCTTCCAGCGAAGCGAAATCGATTGCCAAAGCTGCTTCTTCGGACAGTACAGTATTACGTAATTTACGCTGTGACTCGGTTTCGTATTCCTGAGGATTAAAGCAATCCAAAGCATCCCCAGCAGAAATGCTTTCTTCTTCCCCCTTTTCCTTTCCCTCGAATTCCTTTTCTTCCATTTCAGCAGCTTCCACGAATTCATCCTGCGAGAAATCAAAGCCACAGAACGAGTCGCTGTCATCCGAGAATCCCATCATCATATCCTGCATGACCTCCTCTTCCGTGGCGAGAGGAAATTCAAAAAGAAACGCAGAAAATCGTTTTACAACAGCAGAGATTTCCCCCTCATTGCATCCTTCCAGTATGGCTTGTACGCTCTTATAAAAAGCAACATATGGATCGCGATCCTGAATCTGGTACGTGGTTTCCCCGACGGAAACGAAACAAACCTCATCAATCAGATACCGCTCATACTCCTTGTAGCCGGAAACCAAAATGTCCCGTTTCTGGAGATCGCGGAACCAGACAAAGCCAATGCGCAGATATCGTGAAAGTAAATGCAAGAAGGCAATCATCATCTCTGTGCGCTCCGCTTCCGCTACACTGCTGAATCCCGTACGCAGCCAGATTCTGTGGCCAGCCACCTCTATCATCTCCCATTCAGGCTCTGATTGAGGCGTCAAAGAGAGGAAATGCCGGAACCATCTAGCGGTTTCTTCCAATACTTCTTCACCCGACAGAGAAGCCAGCGAATGATTGGAGGAAGCGTTGTTGAAAAAGACAGTATCACAGATTCCATCCCGTTCTAAAATGAACTCAAACATATGAGCAACAGTCAGGCGATATGCCTCCTTCACCGTACCCTGAATCGTTTCCATGGAACGCGAGAGGTAATCTCCATAGCTGACCACAATGTGAGAAACATTATCCAGTGCAGAGCGGCCATTGGATTGTTCCTGTAACATATCCGTCCAGCGAATGATACGTCGCAGATCCAAAACGCTCTGAATGGTCAGCAATTCTCCCGGCGCAGCGCGGAATTCGCTGCCCACGTGAGGAGCGAACATCTCCAGGAACTTACAGAGGAAGGCAATTTTCTTCCGATCGGGAACAAAGCTGTCCTTCACAGTGCCTCTCTTTAACAGATTCCATTCCCGTAAGCGTTCTTGGCTGATCTGTACGCTGCTGCATCCCCTCTGGGTGTATTCACAACAGAATTGGTGGAGGGTATTAAACCATTTTACACCCTTTTCATAATTGTAGAGAGGACCAAACTGACCCGCGAAATCATCATATAATTCCGGACTAGCCGTCTGTAAGCATAGTGTGGCAAAAAGCATGACAGTACGACGCTGTGGGATAGGACCGTGAACACTATGCATCATATCCAGAAGAACATAAGAGTTCATCAAGCGCTTGATGGCACGTGGATTGTCCTTTCCACAACTTTTAACCAAATCCGCAAATTCGTAAGACAAAGAAATATTTCGTCCACTGTGAGAGAGCAGTTCCGCAATGTAACGATCTACGTGATTCATTCTCTCAGGCAGCGTATACACTACCTGAATCATTTTTTCAAAGAAATCACGGCCTTTGTTAGCAGCGATAGTGTTTTTATATTTCATGGCCACTCCGTTGACTACAACGCTATAATCAACGGCCAGCAAAAATACACAATGCTCACAATCCAGGAACATATTCAGGATTTCCAGTACCTCCACAGCCTTTTCCGGACTGAGGCGATCCAAATCATCTACAAAGATAATTACACGCTTGCGTTTTATACGATATTCAGGCAGCTGCTCCGCAGCCTTACCTCCAAGACCTAAGCGGAAATCGATCATTCGCTGAAGGTTGGATTTCAATTCACTGATCGCATCAAGGGCTGTGGCCGTATCAGTGATCCCAGCATCGTCCAGCGTCTGCTTGATGTCCAAATCCAATTTATCCTTGATTACCTCATTGGCAAGAAGAACACCCAACTTACCCGTACGTTTCAGCAGTTCCATCCCATTGAATATTTTTGCTGCAGAACGGACAGCATTTTCATCATTCATATTACGTGACAGTTCCTTGGTGATGGCCAGAATAATACTGCTGCTGAGCTGTTCAGACATATCAAACTGTACGAACTTCCAGCTATTGAAGGGAATAAAAATAAAATCCTCCTTCAGCGTCTCATCTTCCCCATTAAGAATATGCTCGTTGACCAAATTGACAAAACTGGTTTTACCGGTTCCCCAGTGGCCCTGAATAGAAACGGTCATGGGAGTTTCACAGGTTTTAATAAACTCTGCCAGTCCATAGACCTGATCGGACATGGAAAGTCGGTCTTTTTCCGTATTCCGAATCGGATTATCACAACAGCCGGTATTCATAGTGTATCCTCCTTAAAAAGGGATCCTATACAATCCCTTCTATTCTCAGTGTCAGCCACACTTCTCTTTTCATCTGCAGTATATCACACCCGCCTATGACCGTAAAGATTTCCCCCTGTCTTGCAGATGACTTCTTTCAAACATAGCAATTTCAATGTCTCGAGAATTTTTTGCAAAGAAAAAAACCATCGTTCGAGAACGATGGTTTTCTTGGTCGGAGTAATGAGATTCGAACTCATGGCCTTTTGCACCCCATGCAAACGCGCTACCAAACTGCGCCATACCCCGGCAACATTGATAATTATACTAGGTCTTTTTCAAAAAATCAAGTACTATTTTCAAAAAATGATAAAAAATTTTCAAATCGCCGAAAGTCTTGATTTTCCAACGATTTTCGTCGTAAAAAAGCCGGCCCGACAGGACCGGCTTCGATTTTTTATTCTTTTTACATCAGGATCGCTTCCAGAGGAGCCATGTACTGATCTCTGCGGTTCTTCATTTCTGCCAGATAGTTCTGGTCGGTAGAATTGTGCAGTTCAGACAGGTATGCGTGGTGGTTCTTCATGATGGCTTCGTTGTTCTTACCCAGAACCATCATAGCCACGTTGGAGCACTGGTCCGCAGCTCTTTCCAGATTGGTCAGGGCTTCCATGAAGACCAGACCGGAATCCACGTTGCAGATACCCTGACGGAGACGAGCGGTATGACGGTTTCTCAGCAGCAGTACCATATCGTCGATAACTTCTTCCAGAGGTTCGATGCGGCGAGCAGTGGATTCGCTGTCCAGTTCGATGGCATCTACTGTCAGACGGATGATTTCCAGAACAGCTTCGCCCAGGATATCCATTTCCTTCTGTGCACTTTCAGAGAACTTCAGGCCGGTTTCGGACATCTTCAGAGCCAGTTCATCGAAATTGGTGGCATAGTCTCCGATACGTTCCACGCTGGGTACGCACTGCATCCACATGTTGACTTCGCGGTTGCCGCGGTCGGTATCGATGTGGCGGGACAGTTCGATCAGGTAGTTGTCTGCATTATCCGCAAAGAGATCCAGTCGCTCTTCGTAGCGGTTGATGTGATCGGTTTTCTTGGGATCGTATTCCTTGAACTGTACCAGGCTGAGGCCCAGATTGTCTCTGGCAGCCTTTGCCATTGCGGTAACTGCCTTCTTGACTTCTCCCAGAGCCACAGCGGGGGAAATCATCAGCTTCACGTCCAGAGCAGCCAGTTCGGGGTACTTGTCTTCTTCTTCTTCGTCGTCTTTCACAACAGCGCAAGCCATCTTTACCAGCAGAGAAGTGAAGGGAATCAGAACAACGGCAGTGATCAGGTTAAAGATCGTCTGGAAGTTCGCAATATCACCGCTGTTGGATACGCTTTCCCACAGACCGGGGAAGTAACCCATAGCGCGCAGAACGGTCATAGCGATCATGAACAGAACGGTACCGATGCAGTTGAAGATGATATGTACAGCACCGGTACGCTTTGCGTCCTTGGAACTGCCGATGGAGCATACCATTGCAGTGGTAACGCAGGTACCTAAGTTGATACCCATGATCATGGGATATACCAGTTCAAAGGTAACAACGCCGGTGGAAGACAGTGCCTGTAAAATACCGACCATAGCAGAGGAACTCTGTACGATAACGGTGGTCACCAGACCGATGACGATACCCAGCATGGGCATGTTGCTGAATCGCTGGATCACATCCACAAACACCGGGGATTCCGCCAGCGGATCCACAGCAGAGGTCATGGACATCAGACCGGTGAACAGAACACCGAAGCCCATGGCGATCATGCCGGTGTTTTTCGTTGCTTCCTTCTTGATGAACATGATGAAGATGATACCGATGATCAGCGCCAAAGGAGCCAGGGTATCGGGCTTGAAGAATACCAGAATGGAATTTCCACCGGCTTCAATGTCCATCAGTCGGATGATCTGTGCAGTTACGGTAGTACCGATGTTGGCACCCATAACGATGGATACTGCCTGACGCAGATTTAAGATCCCGGCACCAATCAGACCTACGGTCAGAACGATGGTTGCTGTGGAACTCTGGATAATGGCAGTTACCAGGGCACCAGTGAGAACACCTAAGACGGTATTCTGTGTCAGCTTACCCAGGAAGTTCTTCAGAGCATCGCCGGAACTCTGCTTCAGGCCGTCACCCATGATTTCCATCCCATAGAGGAACATGGCCAGACCACCCAGCAGTCGAATTACACTTTCCATGGTTGACTCTTTTGATACAAAAGTCCGCATACCATAACTTTTTGCTGCTTCTTCTGTTTTTTTTCCAATACACACTGCCTGCACCTTTTGGTATGCGCCGGGCTTCACCAGTTCCGTAAAGCTTTTCACGGTGGAGGCGCTGGTAAACACCACGTAATCAATGGATTCTTCTTTGATTTCTTTTGTTAAATCAATGATGCTTTCTTTTTCGTACACTGTATTATATATAGGTAATTCTATAATT
>JAFOGM010000149.1 GCA_017386805.1 Bacillota bacterium | reverse complement strand
CGTCCGATTACAGAAGATGAACTGCTGACCATCGTAGAAGAAGCGGAAACCGAAGGCGGCATCGATGAAGGCCAGAGCGAGCTGATTCAGAATGCAATTGAATTTAACGAACGTGAAGCCTGGGACGTACTGACTCCGCGAGTGGATATTGAAGCCATCGAGGCCGATGAAGATAAAGAAGAAATCGCCAAGCTGTTTATGGAAACCGGGTTCAGCCGTCTGCCGGTCTATGAAGATGACCTGGACAATATTCTGGGCGTGCTGAATCAGAAGGACTTCCACAACCATATCCGTAATACGGATCTGCCCGTATCTGCTTACGTGAAGCCGGTAATCTTTGTAGCAGGTTCCATGAAGATTTCCCAGCTGCTGAAGCGTCTGCAGACTGCCAAGGCGCATATCGCCATTATCGTCGATGAATACGGCGGAACCAGCGGTCTGGTAACCATGGAAGACATTATCGAAGAACTGATTGGTGAAATCTACGACGAACATGACGGGGACCAGCTGCAGGATATCGTTCAGCAGCAGGACGGTTCTTACCGCGTGCTCTGCGGATCCAGCGTGGATAAGATGTTCGACTATTTCGACGTGGACGAGGATCTGGACTGCAACACCGTCAACGGATGGGTGGTTCTGCAGCTGGATAAGCTGCCGTCTGTGGGCGATCATTTTGTGTATGAAGCCGACTATAAGCGGTTCGAAGTAACTGTGACCAAAGCCGACGAACGTAAGGCTCTGGAAATCCATATGAATGTAACAGAACTGGAAACAGAAGAATAGAAAGGGGTAAAACGAATGGGTTTACTTGAAAAAATCTTTGGAGATATCAACACCAAAGAAGTAAAAAAACTGTCTGCCATGGCGGACCAGGTGCTGGCTCTGGAAGACAAGATGGCAGCACTGACTGACGAAGAACTGAAGGCGAAAACACCGGAATTCAAGGCACGTCTGGCAGCTGGGGAAACGCTGGATGACCTGCTGGTGGAAGCATACGCAGTCTGCCGTGAAGCGGCGTGGAGAAGCGTAGGCATGAAGCACTTCAAAGTACAGGTAATCGGCGGTATCGCCCTCCATCAGGGACGTATCGCAGAAATGAAGACCGGGGAAGGTAAGACCCTGGTTGCGACTCTGCCGACCTATCTGAATGCCCTGGAAGGCAAGGGTGTGCATGTCATCACTGTAAACGACTATCTGGCAAAGCGAGACGCAGAGTGGATGGGCAAAATCTATACTTATCTGGGCCTGACCGTTGGCTGTGTAATTCACGAAGTAACCGGTGCTGCCAGAAAGCAGGCATATAACGCAGATATTACTTACGGGACCAATAACGAGTTCGGTTTCGACTACCTGAGAGACAACATGGTAACCTACCAGGAAGAACTGCTTCAGAGAGAACTGAACTTTGCCATCATCGACGAAGTAGACTCCATTCTGGTGGATGAAGCCAGAACTCCGCTGATCATTTCCGGCCGCGGCGACAAGTCCACCGATCTGTATCAGATTGCAGACCGTTTCGTTAAGGGACTGCGCGTCGAAGATGATTTTACCATTGAAGAAAAAGACAAGCGTGTGGCGCTGACCGAAGAAGGTATCGCCAAGGCTGAAAAATATTTTGCCATCGACAACCTGGGTGATCCGGAAAACATGGAAATCAACCACCACATCCAGGAAGCACTGAAGGCAAGAAACACCATGAAGCGTGACGTGGACTATATCGTAAAAGACGGCGAAATCATCATCGTCGACGAGTTCACCGGCCGTCTCATGTACGGACGCCGTTACAGCAACGGTCTCCACCAGGCCATCGAAGCCAAGGAAGGTGTATTCGTACGCTCCGAATCCAAGACACTGGCTACCATCACCCTGCAGAACTATTTCAGAATGTATAACAAGCTGGCAGGTATGACCGGTACCGCCAAGACAGAAGAAGATGAATTCCGTGACATCTATAACATGGACGTTGTGGTAATTCCAACCAACCGTCCGGTCAGCAGAATTGACAGAGATGATGAAGTATTCGGTACAGAAGCAGCCAAGTTCAAGGCGATTGCCAACAGAATCGCAGAAGCTCACGAAACAGGACAGCCTGTACTGGTTGGTACCATTTCCATTGAGAACTCTGAAAAAATCAGCACCATGCTGAAGAAGCGCGGTGTAAAGCATAACGTGCTCAATGCGAAGCAGCATGATAAGGAAGCTGCCATTGTCGCAGAAGCAGGCCGTCTGGGTGCAGTAACCATCGCAACCAACATGGCCGGACGTGGTACCGACATTATCCTGGGCGGCAACCCGGAATTCGAAGCAAAGCGTGAAATGGAAGCCAACGGTTTCACTGAAGAACAGATTTCTTTCGCTACCAGCTATGTGGGCAGCACAGATCCGGAAATGAACCGTGCACGCGAAGTGTTCCACCAGCTCCACGAAAAGTACAAAGCAGAACGTGCGGATGAACAGGCAAAGGTTAAGGAACTGGGCGGTCTGTGTATCATCGGTACAGAAAGACACGAATCCAGACGAATCGATAACCAGCTGCGCGGTCGTTCCGGTCGTCAGGGTGACAAGG
>JAFOGM010000015.1 GCA_017386805.1 Bacillota bacterium | reverse complement strand
GGCGAAGTGACCGACGAGGAGGTTCGGCTATGATTTGTGATAACATTACTGTAAAAGACGGCGTTTTATACTTTGCAGGTCAGAACACTCTGGAACTGGCGAAGCAGTACGGAACACCGCTGTATCTGATGGATGAAGACAAGGTGCGCGAAAAGTGCAGAGCTTACAAAAAGGCGTTCGAAACTCATTTCGGTCCCGGTGCGCAGCCGCTGTTTGCCTCCAAAGCGAATTGCTTCAAGCGTTTGTATGAAATCATGACGGAAGAAGAAATGGGGATCGACGTGGTTTCCTCCGGGGAAATCTATGTGGCGAAAAAGGCCGGCTTCGACTTGAGCCATGCGTACTTCCACTCCAATAATAAAACTGACGAGGACATTGCTTATGCCATGGATCACGGCATCGGCTATTTTGTTGCGGACAATGTGGAAGAAGTCAAGGCGGTGGAAGCGGAAGCTGCCAAGCGCGGAATCAAACAGAAGCTGCTTCTGCGTCTGACTCCCGGCATCGATCCTCACACTTATGAAGCCATCGCTACCGGGAAGGTGGACTCCAAGTTCGGTTCGGCAATCGAAACCGGCCAGGCGGAAGAAATCGTGGTCTACACCCTGGCGCAGCCCCATGTGGAACTGATGGGATATCACTGTCACGTGGGTTCTCAGGTCTTCGGTGAAGATATCTTTGAACGTGCTGCCGTTGTCATGCTGGAATTCCTGGCAGATATGAGAGACAAGCATGGCTTTACTGCGCCGGTTCTGGATCTGGGTGGCGGTTACGGCGTTCG
Organism: Bacillota bacterium; assembly: GCA_017386805.1. Lineage (GTDB taxonomy): Bacteria > Bacillota > Clostridia > Peptostreptococcales > Anaerovoracaceae > RGIG446. The sequence continues at coordinate 996 of JAFOGM010000015.1, read as the reverse complement.
CTATACCGAAGACGATCCTTATCTGGATATCGAAACCAAGGTCAGTGAAGTGGCAAAAGCTTGTAAGGACGCCTGCGAACGACTGGGTCTGGAACTTCCGGAAATCCACATGGAACCGGGCCGCAGCATCGTCGCTGATGCCGGTATGACCCTGTATACCGTAGGTACCGTAAAGAAGATCCCAGGATACAAGAACTATGTTTCCGTGGATGGCTCCATGGCGGATCACATTCGATTTGCACTGTACAAATCGAAGTACACTTGTCTGTTGGCCAATAAGATGGACGAGGCCTGTGATTTCGAAGCATCCGTGGTGGGAAGAGCCTGCGAATCCGGTGACATCATTCAGGAACACGTGATGCTGCCTTCCAGTGTAGGCCGTTACGATACCCTGGCCGTATGTACCACCGGTGCGTATCACTATTCCATGGCTTCCAACTACAATCGTCTTCCCAAGCCGCCCATCGTGATGCTTCGCGGCGGTGAGAATTACGTGGCTGTCAGAAGGGAAACATTTGAGGATTTATGTAAAAACGACGTGTAAGGCGTATAGAATCGATAGAAAAGGAGCTGTAGCTCAACTGACTGAAAAATGTCAGTTGAGCGACAGCTCCTTTGTGTTTACTTTAAAGCTTCATAAATTTTGTCCATATCGAAGTTGAATTTTTGAGCGATATCAAGGACGTTGTTGATATAGTCTTCGGGGACATCTACGAAATCGGCGATGTCAGAAATAGATCTTCCTCTCTGATGACTTTTGCAGATGAGTTGATCAAAACCATTGTCAGCGCGGAGCTACCCATGGATCTGGAACGCAAGGGCCAGCAGAGCTACCAGGGCAGTTTGAATGTCCGTTTTCTGGTGTTTGGCAACGGTACCATGAAATCCCTCTATGACCGCAGCGAAGGATTCTTCCGGCGGCAGATCATCATTACCGTCCAGGATAAGGACAAAAACAGAGAAGACGATCCCTTCCTTGCCGAGAAGCTGTGCTCG
>JAFOGM010000148.1 GCA_017386805.1 Bacillota bacterium | reverse complement strand
GCCGACAGGTAATACACCTGCTTGGGCAATCCTTTGAACTGACTCAATGCGCCCATATTTTCACTCTCCCTTATTCTGCGGATCCATGCTCCGCATCACTGATCCGACGGATCGCTTCCGCCATCAGTTCTTTCATCCGGTCGCTCTGACCGGACAGATGTAAGTATCCCATCAAAGCTTCGAAGGCCGTGGCCCACTTGTACGCATGGATGTCCACATTTCGAGGCTTCGATGTGATTTTTTTATTCCGCGCTCTCTTGACCAGGGCCTGTTCCTCTGCAGTCAGATGTTCAAACATCTGCTTGATGGCCAAGGCCTGTCCCTCTGCACGGACATACCGGACGGCGCCGTGATGGAGCCGGTCTGCGTGGACCTGCCCACTAAGCACCATGGTTTCGCGGACAAACTGTTCATAGACCGCATCTCCCAGGTACGCCAGCACCGTCGGATTCATATAATATGCTTCTTGTTTTGTCATACTTCCTCCGGCAGTCTCAGAACCGGTCGCTGTTGTTCAGCATATCGTACAGAACGCCGCTGGTAACCTTGGGTTTCGGCATATTGTACAAAATCGATGCTGCAAAGCTGTCCTCCGTCACTTCCACCATGGCATAACTTCCTTCCGTTACGCCCCGGGGACGGGAGAGACTTCCCGGATTCAAAAAGTACATCCCGTGTTCAAAGACATAGGTGGGTCTGTGGGTGTGACCGAAGAAGGCGGCCTTACAGCCCATCTCCTCGGCTCTCCACTGGAGTTTGGTCAAATCGTAATCCACGCCTTCCAGATGACCATGGGTCAGCAAGATCTTCCCCCAGGGAGTTTCCAGGACCTTCTGGTCATCCCTGCTGATACTCCCATCACAATTTCCGGGAACGAAGATCACATCCGCGCCCAAGCGAACCTGCAGCGCTCTGGCGTCGGTCTTCAGATCTCCCAGATGGATGATATGGTCGATATGCGCTTTTTCCTCTTCTCTGCGATAGATCTCCATAGCCTGGTTCACCATGCCATGGGTATCGCTGACCACCATAAGTCTCATACGCTTCTCCTTAACCGCGGATGATCTGAACACCCTGCGGAGTATCCTTCAGAGTAATGCCCTTTTCCTTCAGAATGTCACGGATTTCGTCAGCTCTTGCGAAGTTCTTGGACTTTCTTGCTTCCTGACGTTCTGCAACCAGCTTCTGGATTTCATCGTCCAGCGCGTCTTCTTCGCCATTAGCTCTCAGCAGACCCAGAACTGCAGTCAGTTCATCCAGCAGGCCCTTGCACTTTTCAGCGAATTCCTTGGATGCGCCATCCTTTACTGCGGTGTTGATATCGCGAACCAGTTCGAAGATCGCACTGATGGCATCCGCAGTATTCAGGTCATCTTCCATGAAGTTGATGAACTTTTCTCTGTAAACTTCCAGGCCCTTCAGAGCTTCTGCTTCCGCTTCGGTCATAGCACCGTTTCCGGTTTCGATAAGGTGATTCAGGTTGGACAGGCAGTTTCTCATTCTGCCCAGACCGTTCTTAGCCTGTTCCATCAGTTCCTGGCTGAAGTTGATGGGGCTTCTGTAGTGACCGGACAGCAGGAAGAATCTCATAACTTCGCCGTCATAGTCCTTCAGAATATCTCTTACGGTGAAGAAGTTGCCTTTGGACTTGGACATCTTTTCGTTATCGATGGTGATATAGCCGTTGTGCATCCAGTAGTTTGCAAAAGGCTTACCGGTGCATGCTTCGCTCTGCGCGATTTCGTTTTCGTGGTGGGGGAACATCAGGTCCTGACCGCCAGCGTGGATGTCGATGGTTTCGCCCAGGTACTTGGTGGACATAGCGGAGCATTCGATATGCCAGCCGGGACGACCCATACCCCAGGGAGATTCCCAAGCGATTTCATCGTCGGTCTTTCTTGCCTTCCAAACTGCGAAGTCCAGGGGGTCGTTCTTCTTTTCACCAACGCTGATACGAGCACCAGCTTCCAGATCTTCGATGTTCTGACCGGACAGCTTTCCGTAGCCTTCGAACTTTCTGGTGGAGTAGTATACGTCACCTTCCACTTCGTAAGCGAAGCCCTTATCGATCAGGCTCTGTACGAAGTCGATGATTTCCTGCATGTTCTGAGTTACCTGCGGATGTACAGTTGCCTTGGTTACGTTCAGAGCAGCCGCATCCTTGAAGTATTCTGCGATGTACTTTTCGCTGACTTCTCCTGCGGAGATTCCTTCTTCTCTTGCCTTGTTGATGATCTTGTCGTCAACGTCGGTGAAGTTCTGAACGAACTTTACGTTCTTACCGCGATATTCCAGATACTTTCTCAGAGTATCGAAAACAACGAAGGGTCTTGCGTTACCGATGTGGAAGTAGTTGTATACGGTAGGACCGCAGACATAGATCTTGATTTCGTTTTCATCAATAGGAACGAATTCTTCCTTACGGTTGGTCATAGTATTATAAATTTTCATGAGTGTGTTCCTCTCTTTCTTTGTCATTCTTATGTTCGCCTTCCAGCTCCCGCACCTTCTTTTCCAGCGCGATCACATGACGGCGCAAGTTTTCCAGCTCGATTGCTACCGGGTCAGGTAAATCCACCTGGTCCAGATCCGCAGCAACTTTCTGGCCACCCTGACGCACGATCTGACCGGGAATCCCGACGACCGTACAATTGGGCGGAACTTCTTTCAACACCACAGAGCCTGCACCGATCTTGGAATTATCCCCTACTTTGAAGGGCCCCAGGACCTTGGCTCCGCTGGCAACCATGACGCCGTTTCCGATGGTGGGATGACGTTTTCCAACATGCTTCCCTGTACCGCCCAGAGTCACGCCCTGGTAAATGGTCACATCGTCTCCGATCTCCGTGGTTTCCCCGATGACCACAGCCATGCCGTGGTCGATAAAACATCGCCGACCCACCGTGGCTCCCGGATGGATCTCAATGCCTGTGAAAAATCGGGCAAGCTGGGAAATGATTCTCGCCAGCAGTTTTAAGTGCATCCGGTAACACCAGTGAGCGGGTTTGTGCAGAATCAGCGCCCAGACCCCCGGATAACAGATCAGAACTTCCAAAGAATTTCTGGCTGCCGGGTCACGTTCGAGAACCGTCTGGATATCCTCCCTGATCTCTCTGAATAAAGCCATTGTTACCTCCTAAAACACCTGTTTTTTGCAATACAAGTAAGCAGGACAGACTGCCCGCTATTTTATAATTATATATTAATACCCTCACAGGTTCAAGTTAAAACCCACAAGGTCAGTAGAACAATTTCATATTATGCTGACCTAAAACAAAAAGACTCTCATTTCTGAGAGTCTTTCACATGTTTAATAGTCTAAATAGTTGATCGGGTTCTGGTTCTTTCCATTGATCAGAACTTCGTAATGCAGGATGTTACCAGTAGCGTTACCGGTTCTTCCTACGGTACCGATCTTCTGACCCTGAGATACCACATCTCCCACATTTACCGTGATAGCATCGCAGTGGGCATACTTGGTGGTCATACCATTTCCGTGATCGATAATGATCAGCTTACCGAAGCTGTTCTTATACCCAGCAAAGGTCACCAGACCATCGGCAGCAGCCATGATGGTAGTTCCCTTGGGGTTTCTCAGGTCGATACCCACGTGACGACGGCTTCCGCGGCTGGCACCGAACTTATCGGACACCTGGATCACAGCCATGGGGTTCTGCAGAGTCACGCTGCGGCCCTTGGCGGTGTAAACCAGCGCCTTGGTACCCTTATATGCAGTCGCCATTACCGGTTCGGAAATCACAGTTTCGGACAGCACTTCTTCGGATACGATCACACCGTTTTCGCTGATCACCTTGGAAACCACTTCCTTGGAACCGTTTTTACCAGCAGTGATAAGTTCGGTCTGACCGCGATACATGTTACTGTTTTCGGTATATTTGGTGGTGTAGG
>JAFOGM010000147.1 GCA_017386805.1 Bacillota bacterium | reverse complement strand
TCGTTCATCGATCTTTCTCAGCCCAATACAGCCAGCAGCTTTCCCCTCACAGAACAAAAGATACAATCTCCCATCCGGAAGTCCATACTTCGCTTCCAGATGATCCAGTTCGTCATCATAATTCTGCAGGTCTAAATACTCCTGGAACTTTGGATCATTCTCCACCAGCATCTTCGTATATTCCGTGAACAACAGTTTCACTTCATCACGGTAATTATAGGCGAATTTAATTTCCATATTTTTACTTTTTCTTTTTTCCAAACATCCTTCCAAAGAATCCGGTATTCTGTCCGGAAGTCTTCTTCACAGGCGCACTCTTAGGAGTCGTCTTTGGCGCTTCCTTCGTTACGGCAGCCGCTTCGCTCTTCGCTTCCGCAGGCTTCTGCTGCGGACGGGCCTTGACCGTAACATCCTTCGCTTCACTCTGCTCCGAAGTACGGGAGCGGCGTTCACCGCCGCGGTTGCTGCGGGTGCCTTCCCGTCTCTGTGGGTGCTGGGTGTATTCCACTTTACGCTCTTCCTGGCGGTTTTCATTGACCAACTCCACCACGGTTTCCACGTGAGCTGCTTCTACCTTCACTTCTGCCTCACTTGCGGCTTCCACCTGTGGCTTGGTCTTCTTTCGCAGATCTCTGCTCTTGTAGTAGGACTGGTTCTGCTCCTCGGTTCTTGTATTGTTAAAACGCAGCGGAAGATCCTTGATTTCCGATGCCTTCTGTGTGGCAGCTTCCACTTTCTCCACAATCGCAGTAGCCGCAGCTTCCAGCTTCGGTTCTACCTTTTCGGCCACAATCGCTTCTACCACTTCCGGCTCGATCAGCTTCTTGTTCTTTGTATGCACAGACGCTGCCTTGGGCTTTCGATCCGGGCGGGTCTTCTTCCGGTCGCGGCTGGATTTCTTCGGGGGCTTGGGTGCTTCCTGAACATCCGGTTCCACTTTCGGTTCTTCTACCGCGGAAACGGTTTTCGCAGACGGTGCGGCGCCGAACAGACTCTGCAGGTGGTTGAAGACCATGGTTCCGTGTTCCGGACCGTATTCCTTCATCAGCGCATGGTTCAATTCAGCTGCGGTCTTTGCCTTCAGAGCAAAGGCCAGCTGGAAGGTGTCAAAGATGCTTTCCTTGCGGTCCAGTTCCTTGAACTTGCTGGAGTAGCGGCTCTTCACGTAATCCACTGCCGCATCGTAGCCCTTGTCACAGCTGATGATAAACGCGGATTCCAGATCCTTGTTGTGGGATAAGAAGCCCAGCTCCGTGGTGATCTGGAAGTCCAGAGAATTCTTTCCGCTGCGGACGCTTTCGATAAAATCGATCTGCGCACGGCAGCCTGCCAGCTTCTTTTTAAACTTCGTGATCTCCATGGCCTTACTGTGGAAGATCATCACATAGCTGTCCTCCGTCAGCATTTCAACGCCGCGGAGACCTAAATTGATATTATTATCTCCATCGATTAAAAATACTTTTTTCATTGTCTTTCTCCTATTGTCATTTCTTTTTTATATAGATACCCCTTTTCTCTGCTTTTAAAAAAAGATATGTTTCATGTGAAACATATCTCTTTTTATGTTAACTTTTCAATGAGTACAGGGTTTTTACGGACGCAGGCTGATGATCATTTCCACCAGTCTGTCCAGTTCGTCCTTGGAGTAATATTCGATCTCGATCTTACCCTTTCGCGGCCCGTACTGGATCTTGACCTTGGTTCCGAGCGCTTCCTTCATCTGCGCTTCCACGGCGGCCACATCGTCTCTCTTCTTTCTGGCCTGTGCCTTTTTCTTCGGATCTTTCTTCTTATTGGCCTTACCAGTATAGTTTTCGATTTCACGAACGGACCATCCCAGTTCCACCGCCTTCTTCGCTGCAGCAATCTTATCTGCATCGGAACCCAGTCCGGCAATCGCTCTCGCATGACCTCCGGAAAGCTGTCCTGCACTGACCATGTCTCTCACTTCCTGGGGAAGCTTCAGTAAACGCAGCGCGTTGGTGATGTAGGGGCGGCTCTTCCCTACGCTCTTGGAAACCTCGTCCTGGGTCAGACCATAGGTCTTGATCATTTCTTCCAGAGCCATGGCTTCTTCGATGGGATTCAGATCCTCACGCTGCATGTTTTCGATGATGGCGATCAACATGTTCTGCTGTTCGTCCAACTCGCGGATGATTGCCGGGATCTTCTTCAGACCAGCGCGGCGTGCAGCTCTCCAGCGGCGTTCCCCGGCAACGATTTCATAACCTTTCCCGAAGGGACGAACCATGATGGGCTGGATCACCCCATGGATTTCAATGGATCTGGCCAGTTCTTCGATCTTTTCATCATCGAATTCCTTACGGGGCTGATTGGCATTGGGCTTGATATCGTTGATATCCAGGAAGATGATTTCTCCTGCGACTTCGCCCTTTTCGCTCTTCTCCCCTTTGGATTCCGCAGCTTTTTCAGTTGTTTTCACATACTCTTCCACGTGAACGGGAACGTCCTCGAACAAAGAGCTCAGGCCTCTTCCGAGACCCCCTTTTCTCTTCGGTGCTGCCATTAGAATCCTTCAGCCTCCTCAATAAATTCTTCTGCAAATTCCGCATAGGCTTCCGCACCCTTGGATTTCGGGTCGTAGATGCTGATGGGAAGACCGAAACTGGGAGCTTCCGCCAGTCTTACATTACGCGGAATGATGGTGGTATATACCTTGGATCCGAAATATTTCTTTACTTCTTCCACGACCTGAATGGACAGATTGGTTCTTCCGTCAAACATGGACAGGATAACCCCTTCGATTTCCAGACTGCGGTTGAAGGTCTTCTTTACCATTTCGATGGTGCTCATCAGCTGACTTACCCCTTCCAGCGCATAGAATTCACACTGGATCGGAATCAGTACGCTGTCCACTGCGGTCAGGGAGTTGATGGTCAAAAGACCCAGAGACGGCGGACAGTCGATAAAGATGTAATCGTAATTGTCACGGATCTTATCCAGTGCCTTCTTCAGTCTCTTTTCTCTTCCTTCCAGCTGTACCAGTTCGATTTCTGCGCCGGCCATATCCACGCTTCCGGGAATGATGTCCAGACCATCGATGCCTGTGTGAAGGATCGCCTCGGTGGGATCCATCCGATCATCGATCAGGATATCGTAACAGGTCTTGTGATCTGCCTTCTTGGAGATCCCCATACCGCTGGTGGTATTCCCCTGCGGGTCGATGTCCAGGACCAGGATATTCTTACCCTTCAGCGCCAGACATGCCGCCAGATTTATATTTGTCGTGGTTTTACCCACGCCGCCTTTCTGATTGAAAATTGCAATTGCCTTTCCCAAATTAGTCACCCCTTATTCTTCTAAAATAATTTGCATCCCTAGATACCTCTTTCCACCGACTGCACTGTGATTTCCAGCGCATTTCGGTTCCTTTTTATTATATACTATTTCCTCGTTTTACACCACGTTTTTTTATAAAAAAATGTGCAAAGTTTCACGTGAAACAATCGCCGCGAAACCCTGCACAAACGTTGAAATTTCAAGATATTTTTTGTCGTTGCTTCGGTATTTTGATACAAACTTCCACATAATCTCCACAATCTTTCTGCGAAAAGGCAGCATTCTTTTCCACCTCCGCGATGGAATTGTATGCGTGACGCAGGGAATTGATGTAGATTTTATAATTGATGAAGCTGAGCCGGTCCTTTTTCCTCTTCTGTTCCTCTTTTCCGATCAGATATTCCTCGATCAGCTTCTCCGTCTGCTTCACATTCAGATTGTGCTCTCCTGCCCTGCGGATCAGGAGCTTCCGGACCTCATCTTCCTCTACCCGCAGAAAGGCACGGGCATGCCGCTCCGTCAGCCCATATTCCGCCAGCATCAGCTGATCCTCCTCCGGCAGCATCAACAACCGGATCTTATTGGAGATGGTGGACTGCTTCTTCCCCACCTTCCTGGCAATCTCCGCCTGCGTCAAGCCATACTCCTCCGTCAGCCGCCGATAGGCCAGCGCCTCTTCCATATAACTCAAATTTTCTCTCTGGACATTTTCAATGATTGAAATCAAGGCCACCTCTTTTTCGTCGGCTTCCCGGATCACCACCGGAACTTTTTTCAGCCCGGCCATCTTCGAGGCTCTCAACCGCCGTTCCCCTGCGATAAGTAAATATTTTCCATTTTCTCCCTTGGTCACCAACAGCGGCTGAATCACACCGAACTCCCGAATGGAACTGGATAGTTCTTCCAGTTCCTCTTCTTCGAAAATTTTTCTTGGTTGATCCGGATTTACGTAAATTTGATCCACCGCCAATTCCAGCCGACTTCCCTTTCTCATCTGTAACATGATTCTACCCCCTGTTTTCTTTTGTATATTTTTTTGTATACAATTTCCTTGAAATCCCTAAAATTTCGACCCTTTATTTTTCGATTTCCGCTACTTTTTTCACATCTTAGACCTATTTATCAACTTCACAGTTTTTTCTCCTTAAAATCGATTTTAGAGCCTCGTTTTGATGAAAATGTCGAAATATCACTTATTCTATGATACATACTACAGATACTTCACTTTCATTTACAATATACATTACAAATACCAAAATCGGCGAAGCTGCCTCCGCAGACACAGCTAAGGATCTTTCGGATTCTTTGAACAAAGAAATCAGATCAGCGAACCGTCTGTTTGAGCGCAGCGAGTTACGGTTCGCTCTGATTTCTGTGAAAGGAATCCTAAGATCCTCTGTGGCGAGGATTGCAGCTGAGCGATGCGGTATTTGTAATGTATATTAAATATGAAATAAATCCGTGATATGTATCCTGTGATTACTTTCATTGTAGCACTGCACTTTTCCTGGGAAAATCAGATTCGTTCATCAAAAAACTCCTCCGAACAACAGGTTCAGAGGAGTTTTGACTCATTCGAAAAAAATATTTTATTTTTTGCAGGCTCCACTTCCTTGAAGAATCAATTTCCCAGGATATATTCCCGTCAGTTTCTGATCCTGATAAACGACCTGCCCTCCAACGATCACATATTCGATCCCTTCGGTAATCTGATTGGAGTTTTCATAAGATGCCCGGTCCTGAAGCTTGTCATAATCAAACAGAACCAGATCCGCATCCTTCCCTTCCTCAATCACACCCTTGGTAAACAGCTTCAACCGCTGCGCCGGAAGCGATGTCATCTTACGAATGATTTCTTCCAGACTCATCAGCTGTTTTTCCTTGTGGAAATAACAGATCGCGTGAGGGAAGGTTCCCCAGGCCCGGGGATGACCCTTCTCATCCATGGCCTTGCAGAGACCATCGGTCCCCACCATGGCATTGGGATCTTGAATGATCCGGAAGAGGTCCTCCTCGCCCATGCTGAAATAGATTCCGCTGCCTTCGCCGCGATTTTCCAGCACCAGATCGAAATAGGTATCAAAAGAATCCCTTCCCAGCTGTTTCGCAATGTCCGAAATGAACATGCCGGAATATTGCGGAGTCTCCGGAAGCACCGATGTGAATACACCGTCCCAACCGCCGCAGTTCAGATAATAATTATCGAATTCCGCCGTTTCATCCATCATCTCCGCCTTCATCGCCTGACGGCAATCCGGATCCTTCAGCCGCGCCAGAAGACAATCCACACCGCCGTCAAAATACTGCGGCGGAATCAAAACATTCAGATGGGTCATGGACGCTTCGTAGGGATACTGGTCCAGCGTCACCTCCTGGCCGGAGGCGATTGCCTCGGAAATCAGGTGCAGCGTCTCCTTGCTGAGTCCCCAATTCTTGATTCCGTAGGCCTTATGATGGGAAATTTGAACGCGGACGCCAGCCCGGCGGCCCACTTCCAGAGCTTCCTTCACAGCGTTGACCACGTCGTAGGATTCGTTGCGCAGGTGGGTCATGTAAATCCCGTCGTACGGGGCAATCACTTTCGCCAGCTCCACGATTTCCTCCAGCTGAGAGAAGCTGCCCGGCGCATAGATCAAACCGGTACTGAGCCCCATAGAACCGTGCTCCATGGCTTCCTTCAGCATGGTTTTCATTCGTTCCAGTTCCTCTTCCGCAGGCTTTCGATTCTCATTTCCCATGACTGCCACGCGCAGCGTTCCATGGCCGGTGAGAATGGCTGTATTGCAAGTCAGCGGAAGGCTTTCCACGTATTTTTGATATGTGGAAAAATCAGTCCACTGTTCCATATCTTCAGAAAACTCATTGGTGAACAGCGTTAAAAACTGCTGCAGCTGGCCCAAAGTCTTTGGGTCCACCGGATAGAAGGAAAATCCGCACTGACCGCAGACTTCTGTAGTGATCCCCTGGGATGTTTTACAAAGCTGTCCATGGGGCGTTCCATAGATCCCGTCTCCATGGGAATGGGGATCGATGAATCCCGGAGCTAAATGAAGCCCTTCCCCATCGATGGTCTGAACCTCGGGAGAAATCTCTTCTAAATCCGTGTTGAAATCAATCTCATCATCCTTCACCACCAGACAAATTTTCCCCTGATCCACGCCAACCGTTCCACGATAGGCCGGTGCACCGGTTCCATCCACGATCATTATATTTTTGATCAGCAGTTCCATATCATAACCTCCCTAAGAAAAAAGGAACCTACTTCAGAGGTTCCTTGGACGGAGTCCCCGCCTTTCTCGGATATTTCACCGGAGTCATTTTTACTTTTTTGATCCACAGAATGGTATGATCCAGTTCTGCGTCACTGAATTCGGAAACGCTTTCCAGATGGCCGCCCAGAATGAACAGTGCCTTCTTTCCTTCCGCAATTTCTTCTTCTGCAGCCGCAGTTTTATACGGTGCAAAATATCCACCAATTTTTACAAAAGGAATACAATATTCAGAAAGAGTTGCTAAATTTGCAACTGCACGAGAAACACAAACATCATATTGTTCTCTGTATTCTTTCTTTTTTGCTAAATCTTCAGCACGAGCGTGAACCAATTCTACATTTTTGATTCCGATCTCTTTTGCCAGCTGATCGATGATTTTGATTCTCTTTCCCAAAGAGTCCATCAAAGTGAACTGCTTATCCGGGAATAAGATTGCCAGAGGAATTCCGGGAAAACCACCGCCGGTTCCCACGTCGATGATTTTCTTCGCATTCTTCATGATATCATTTCCGGCAGACATCACAGAATCCGCAAAGTGCTTCATTTCAAATTCTTCCGGATCGGTGATTGCCGTTAAATTTACCTTTTCGTTCCATTCCAGAACACCGGCACGGTAGGCTTCAAACTGGCGGATCTGTTCTTCCGACAGCTCCATGCCCAGAGATTTGACAGCTTCCAATAAATGTTTCATCTCTTATACCTCCTCCGGCTTTCTGCGGCGCATCTTTTCCAGATGCACCAGCAATACGTTGATATCTGCAGGGGATACGCCGGAAATTCTCGACGCCTGACCCACAGACAGCGGCTTGATCTGTGCCAGCTTCTGCTTCGCTTCGATTCTCAGACCTTCCAGAGAAGCATAATCGAAATCCGGATCCAGTTTCTTGGTTTCCAGACGCTTGAACTTTTCGATCTGCTGGTACTGCTTGGTGATGTAACCCTCGTATTTGATGGTCACTTCCACACGGGTCAGGGAATGACGGGACAGTTCCGGACGATCCGGATCGATTTGAGCCAGCATTTCATAATTTAATTCCGGACGCTTCAGCAGTTCCGCCAGCGTGGATTTGTTCTGCAGCGGTGTACTTCCCACGGATTCCAGGAAGGAATTCACCTGGGACGGGATCACTTCGATGGAAGACAGACGTTCGATTTCCTTTTCCGCATCTTCCTTGATTTTCTTGTATCTCGCATATCGTTCTTCGCTGACCAGACCTGCCTGGTATGCCTTCTCGGTCAGACGCAGGTCCGCATTGTCCTGACGCAAAACGAGACGATATTCCGCACGGGATGTCATGATTCGGTAGGGTTCATTGGTTCCCTTGGTCACCAGATCGTCGATCAGAACGCCGATGTAAGCTTCGCTTCGGTCCAGAATGAACGGCTCGCGGCCCTGAACCCACAGCGCCGCATTCATCCCGGCAATCAGCCCCTGCGCGGCTGCCTCTTCGTAGCCGGAGCTGCCGTTGAACTGGCCAGCACAGAATAATCCAGGGATGGACTTATGCTGCAGAGAAGTCAGCAATTCCAGCGGATCGATGCAGTCGTATTCGATAGCGTAAGCCGGACGTACGATTTCCAGGTTTTCCAGGCCGGGAATCGTTCTGTAGAACGCATCCTGAACGTCTTCCGGTAAACTGGAGGACATCCCCTGAATGTACATTTCGTCGGTATTCAGGCCTTCCGGTTCGATGAAGGTCTGATGACGTTCCTTATCTGCAAATCGATTGATTTTATCTTCAATGGACGGACAATATCTGGGACCAACCCCTTCGATCTGGCCGCCGAACAGGGCCGATCTGTGGAAGTTTGCCCGAATCACCTCGTGAGTTTTGTCGGTGGTATAGGTCAGCCAACAGGACACCTGATTGTCGCGGAGAGTTTCATTCATGAAGGAGAACGGAACTACCACGTCATCGCCCTTCTGTTCCTGCATCTTGGAATAATCCAGGCTCTTACCCAGACATCTGGCCGGAGTCCCGGTCTTGAAACGACGCAGCTTCAGACCTTTTTCCTTCAGGTTATAAGCCAGTTCCATGGAGGGAGCCAGACCGTTGGGACCGCTGTCGAAGGCGGATTCGCCGATGAAGATCTTTCCGCGCAGGAAGGTACCTGTACACAGGATCACGGCCTTTGCCAGATACTGAGAACCAGTGCGCATCTTCACACCCTTCACAGCGCCATCTTCCATGATCAGGTCAACAACTTCTCCCTGCTTCAGATCCAGATTGGGCTGATTTTCAATGGTTTTCTTCATTTCCAGATGATACTGTTCCTTGTCTGCCTGGGCTCTCAAAGAATGGACCGCAGGACCTTTGGCGGTATTCAGCATCTTGCTCTGTAAAAATGTTTTATCGATATTGATCCCCATTTCACCGCCCAGCGCATCGATTTCGCGGACCAGGTGACCCTTTCCACTTCCGCCGATGGACGGGTTGCAGGGCATCATTGCCACCGCTTCCAGATTGATGGACAGAAGCAGCGTCTTCATCCCCATTCTTGCGCTGGCCAAGCCTGCTTCGCAGCCTGCATGACCGGCACCGATGACGATGACATCATATTCTCCCATAGTAAAGTAATTCATAGTCGTTCCTCTATTTTCCTAAGCAGAATCGTGCAAAGACTTCATCGATAATGGTATCGCTGACAGCTTCGCCGATGATTTCTCCCAAATATTCAAAGCACTGACGAACGTTGACTTCCAGGAAGTCCAGGGCTTCTCCGCCGCCGCACATAAACAGGGCAGCTTCGATTTCTTCTTTCGCTTTTTTCATCAGGTCACTGTGACGGACATTGGTAACGATCAGACCGTTTTCCTGCTTCACCTGGCCGCCGTAGACCATGTTATAGATATGTTCTTCCACCAGATCCAGACCTTCCCCATTTTCCATGGAGGTGAAAATCACGTGGCTGTCCGGATTCAGAGCCTTGATTTCTTCTTCGGTGACCACCTGAGTCAGGTCAGCCTTGTTTACCAGAACCAGGGTCTTCTTTCCTTCAATGTGTTCCGCAATTTCTTTATCTTCCTCGCTGAGTTCGCGGCTTCCATCCAGAACAAAGATCACCAGATCGGCCCTGTTGAAAGCATCCATGCTCTTTTCGATGCCGATTTTTTCAATGATATCATCGGTTTCACGAATCCCGGCGGTATCGATCAGTTTCACCGGAATTCCACGTAAACTCATGGATTCTTCGATGACATCGCGAGTGGTTCCGGGAATGTCGGTTACGATAGCTCTGGATTCTCTCAGGAACCGGTTCATCAGCGACGATTTTCCCACGTTGGGCTTACCGATGATTGCCACGGCCAAGCCTTCGCGAAGAAGACGACCGGTCTTTGCGGTATTCAGTAAGCGGTCGATATCGCTATCGATGTCGCGCAGGTCCCGATCCAGCTTATCATAGGTGATTTCTTCGATATCTTCGTCGGGATAATCCAGATTTACGGTGATATTCACCAGAACATCCATCAGTTTGGCACGGATGGCTTTGATTTCTCTGGATAAAGACCCTTCCATCTGATCCATGGCCACATCGAAACCGCGGTCGGTCTTAGCACGGATCAAATCGATGACCGCTTCCGCCTGCGACAGGTCGATGCGTCCATTCAGAAAGGCACGCTTGGTGAATTCCCCCGGTTCGGCGATTCTTGCCCCGTGTTCCAGGGTCAGAGCCAGGGTCTTTCGCAGGGAAACGATGCTTCCGTGGCAGTTGATTTCCACCACGTCTTCCGTTGTATAAGTATAAGGAGCCTTCATGTAGACAGCCAGGACCTCGTCCACCACCGTTCCATCCTTGGGATCGATGATTTTACCATAGGTCATTCTGCGGTTTTCAATAGGACTTCCAATGGTTTCTCCCACGCTGTCCGGCAGGATACCTTCGCCTTTTTTTCTATTCTTTTTGATGGGCATGAAGATGCGTTCCAACACATCCTTCGCTTCCGGGCCGCTGATTCGAACGATCCCTATCCCGCCTTCTCCCCAGGCAGTGGCAACTGCAGAAATGGTATCTTCCATGTTGAACCTCTCAAATTTCATCGAACTTCCGCCGGCAATGGCTTACGCCCGCCAACGCATATTTTGACATTATATTATATCACATATATAATAAAAACAACAATACAAAACCAGAC
>JAFOGM010000146.1 GCA_017386805.1 Bacillota bacterium | reverse complement strand
TGTTCTGCGTGAAGGATATCGTCAAACAAAGCGCGGAATTTATCGTTTCCGTCGATGAAAATTTCAACGTTATTGTCCTGGGTAAAGTAAGAAGATCCGTATACCTGGTTCAGATGGATCATATCGGCCCATTTTTCCGCTTCCGGTCGGGCGAAGGGGAAGACCTTGTTCTTGATGGCAGCCATCTGATGGTACAGGGAATTACTGATGTTCGCTTCCTCGAAGGTGGTCAATCGGAACAGTTTCTGGCGGGAAATGTTCTGCGAAAACATGACATAACAAAAGAACCCAATACCGGGAAGCAGGAACAGTACCATGATCCAGGTCAAGGTTTTCGTTGGATTTTTTCGTTCCAGAAAGATTACGACGAATGCTATCAGGAAGTTCAACAGGTATAAAATACTGACAAGATTACTTAGGAGAGTGGTCACGTGTCCTCCTTTTGCTCCGTAGAAAAAAGGCTCAGCTATTACAGCAGAGCCTGGAGCTTTTCTTCGAGATCAGCGTCAGAAATGGGACCAACATGACGGTCTTTCTGATCGCCCTTGATGAACAGCAGAGTGGGGATGGTCATAACCTGGTTGGAAATGGCCAGCTTTCTGTTGTCCTGAATGTTGACCTTACAGAACTTGATCTTTCCATCATATACTTCTGCAAAGTGGTGAACGGTGGGCATCAGCGCCTGGCAGGGCTGGCACCAATCCGCATAGAAATCAATGACTACAGGCAGTTCAGACGCAGTTTCTTCTGCGAAATTCTCTTCTGTTAAGTTTACTAATTCAATCATCGGTACATTCCTCCGTTTTCTCGCGCAAAGCACGTTACTTTCTATCATGGGAAACCAGGTCGAATTCGATATGGTTTCTTGTAATTTAATTATACCCCAGTTTTCTGCAAAACAAAACACTGGGGTAAAAATTTTATGATGAATTTTCGGTGAAGAAATGTCTTACTTTTTGAACATGGTGATGATAGCGATCAGCATAACGCCCAGAAGCACCACGTTCAGGATGTTTGCCGGGATGGATACAGCCAGGCTGGTACCGATCAGAGCACCAACGGAGCCGAAGGTCACGGCGCAGAGAACCTGTTTTCTGTGGTACACACCGCGGCGGATCACGTTGATCCCGCCGGATAAGGGACAGAGACCAGCGACCACTAACACCAGAGTCAGGGTAACGATGGGAGACAGACCCAGAATCAGGAACATGGCAGTCCAGGTGGGCTTCATGGGGATCCCGAACATGTTGATTGCCCCGGTGGCGAAACAAAGTGCAGCGGCCAGGATCAGCTTACCCATGGGAAGGGATGTGGCGGTACCAACGGCGCCGGCTGATACGACGGTCTTCACAATGACCAGAACGAAGGAGGCAATCAGCGCCACCTGCATGATCTTACGGATCTTCGCACTGTCGAATTTTCCTACCATGCGGGAGCCTACAAAACTTCCGATCAGAACGCAGCCGCCGCAGGCAATCATCATCATGGGGTCGATGGCGTCGCCGGATTTCAGCAGGGAGAAGCCGAAGATTGCCCCGGGAACCAGACCGCAGGCTACCAGAGTTCCGGGAAGAACTTTATCGTCGCCCAGCTTGGCGTATTTGAACAGCAGGGTATTCTGCAGGTAGTCGGAAATCCCAAGGCTGGCGATGATGAAAATGATGGTTTCAAAAAAGGCAATCAGGGGAAAACTTCCCTGTTCGCTGCGCAGGATCTCGCGGTCGCGGTGGATCAGGCGCAGAAGAGCGATACCGAAGAGGATACCGGCACCTAAAAATATGTAGCTTAATATCTGTTGAAACATGTGAAATGACTCCTTTCAGGATGGATAATACTCTCAACCCTTTCTAGGATACCATTGCGGCTCGCCCTTGTCAAAGAATCGGTGAGGAATTATAATGAAAGATAATAAGAAGGCGGGATGGCCGCTGAATTTGAAGTGAGTAAAGGAAGATACGTTATGAATATTTTCGAACTGAAATTTGTGGTGCAGAATGTTGTGGTTCAGCTGGAACCGGAAGAAGTCGTTCAGACTGTGATCGAAGCGGAAGTTCCCAAAGAGGCGCAGGAACTGCTGAAGGATTGTCATTACCTTGGTCTGGCGGTGGGGATGCCCTATGGATTCCAGTTGTATACGAAGGACCAGTGGAAACTTCTGAAGAAGAGAGTGAATACCTTCCCCAGCATCATGCAGCGTCACATGAAGCCCTTCTTACAGACTGTGGTGGAGTTGGAGCAGGGAGAGGATGTTTTTGAGTTCCCCGGAGTGATCACCGTTCCTGTCAGCATCGGCCGCTTTGCACACATGGAAGAATGGCCCTCCACTGAAAATGGAGCGGCTGAGGGACTTCTGATCGTTACCGATGACAAGCGTGTGTTTGTTCTGCGCAGCGACGGTAAGGATGAGTTCATGGAAACCATGCTGGATCAGTAGGGGGATCGTGATGAGTGAAAAGATGAGTTTAGAGGAATTAAAGACGAAGGCTGACCGCTGGGGAAAGCTGCAGGCCATGATCCAGGCCATGGAAGTTCAGATGGCGGAAGGCGGCCCGACGGTGGAAGCACAGCTGAAGGACGTTCTGGCAAATTGCAGGAGCGAAGCCGACAGGCTGAGCGGCTGCCAGGAAGAATATGCAGAGGCCTGGGAACAGAAGCGGGCGG
>JAFOGM010000014.1 GCA_017386805.1 Bacillota bacterium | reverse complement strand
GGTCAAAAATACTTCATAGGTTCGTTGAAAGAGCCCCTGACAGAACGCCCGGATCTCCCGATCCTCATCCAGACCAGACAGTGGCTGGACCGTTATTTTGCAGAGGAACAGCCGTCTCCCACAGAGCTGAAGCTGGCTCCCATCGGCGGTGAATTCCGCCAAAGCGTCTGGTCCATCCTGTGCGAAATTCCTTACGGGCAAGTCATCACTTACGGCGATATCGCGAAGCGGATTGCCGCGGCCAAAGGGATCAAAAACATGTCCGCTCAGGCAATCGGCGGAGCCGTGGGCCACAACCCCATCTCCATCATCATCCCCTGTCATCGTGTTATCGGAACCAACAGAAGTCTCACCGGATATGCCGGAGGGATCGATAAAAAGATCTGGCTTCTGAACCACGAAGGCATGGATTTATCGAATTTTGTCGTTCCCACAAAGGGTACTGCAATATAATGCCAAAGAAAAAGACCAGTCTCAGCGACCGGCCTTTGCGTATAACGAAAAAACAGTTGTAAAATCCGAAGGAATGTAATACAATAAATACAGATAAGGACTACCGCTTTTAGCAGGGCGGATCGTCCGAAATACTGAGTTTCGAAAAAACCGTCTATTTGCAACTAGGCGGTTTTCTCATTTATTATCGTCTTAACAACGCAATAAGCGTAATGATCATCGTGCAGAACAAAAATAGTTCTTCACAAACAAAACCGTGAACTACTCAAAGTTCACGGTTTTTGTTTACTCAGAAATATACTTCTTAAATCCTTTAAACGCCGATGGCAGGGCGATTTCTTCTCGGATCTGCTCCGGACTGGCCAGGATCCAACGAGCCTCTTCTTCTTTTACATCCCGCAGATAGGGTCTTCCCTCTTCAGCAACCGCTCCGCCTCCCCGGCTGGCCCCCGCTGAAGCGTAAGGCTGCACCGCGTCGGCTCCGCTCCCGGTCAGTCGGAAGGTTCCGGTGTATCCGGTCATATGCCATTCCACGTGACTGAAGATGTGGATAGCCGTTCCTATCTCGGTCAAATCGCAAATTTCGACAAAATTCGACAGGTCACCAGCGCCAACCGATCCACCAGCGCCAACCGATCCTTCCACACTGGGCAGTTCCCACAGGCCTGCCAAAAGGCCTTTCTCATCTCTGCGATGCAGTAAGATTCTTCCTTCTTCATCCCGTAAAATCAGCACCTTCTTTTCTTCGATGCGGCGCTTCTTCTTGGTTTGTTTCACCGGAAGTTCCATCTGGATTCCCTTTGCAAAAGCCACACAGTCGTCCTTCCAGGGGCAGTCTTCGCAATGAGGCTGGCCATTGGGGATGCAGACCGTTGCCCCCAGTTCCATCAAGCTCTGGTTGAAATCACCGGGACGTTCATGGGACGTTCCCACCGTCATTACTTCCAGTAAAGCAGCTTCCACATCCTTCTTCGTGGAATCCTTGGCGATATCGTCGTATCGACCAAGAAGGCGCATCACCACGCGCAGGACGTTTCCGTCCACCGCAGGGCGCTGACGACCGAAGGCGATAGAAGAGATTGCCCCGGCGGTATAGGGACCAATTCCGGGCAGTTCCAGTAATTCTTCATATGTGGACGGCAGTTCACCGCTGTATTTTTCCACGATGATGCCGGCTGCCTTTTTCAAATTGCGGGCCCGGTTGTAATAGCCCAGCCCTTCCCACAGCTTCATCAGCTGGTCATCGGGAACGTTGGCCAGATCCTCCACCTCCGGAAGCTCCGCAGTAAATCGCAGAAAATAGTCCTTTCCAGCTTCCACACGGGTCTGCTGGAGCATGATCTCCGACAGCCACACCCGGTAAGGTGTCACGTCCTTCCGCCAGGGAAGGTCGCGTTTTGCCCCATCGTACCAGGCGATCAGCGGTTCCTGGACCCTCTGCAGTAATAAAATTTCTTCTCTTGTCATATTTTCTCACCTTTCAGCACCGAAGCCACGTGGCGGCCGTAAGCTGCCATTTTCACTTCGATGTTGGGGATCTTCATGGCCGATCCCGGGTCATTGGCCGTGGCCATGGCTGCAAATTTCGACGGCAGCTGGAAGGCCTTGTTCATGTTCAGCGCTCCTAAGATCTGACCGCCGATGATGTCGCTTCCGCTGTAGCCGCTGACGATCATAGCAAACACCTTTTTGTCGTAGAACGGTACCTGACGGTACAGAG
>JAFOGM010000145.1 GCA_017386805.1 Bacillota bacterium | reverse complement strand
GCTCATGACCAGACCGCCGGCGATACAACCCAGGGGAATGGTGATGATTGCCAGAAGAACCGCTGCGGAAAAGACTTCCCTGTCCTCTTCCCGAAGCAATTCCAGAGATATGGGGATCATGCCCAAAAGGATGATACCGAAGGTCCCGCCCAGAACCACACCGGAGAAGCTTCCGGAAGCCACATCACCGTCCGCCATTTCCATGGCCAGCGGATAGGCTCCCGCATCTACCCCCAGCAGCGTCCCGGCAAACATGGCCGGTGAAGCGCCAAAGAACTCATAGATGGGAGCGATGATGGGTTCCAAAACCATGCGGAAGATGGGTACCATGACCAGGACACCGATCATAGCCAGGGCCATGGGCTTCATGGTAGCGAAGGCTTCATCGAACTGCGCGCCGTAGCCCAGCTTGTTTCCCCGAAGCTTATCCACGCCGCCGACCACCAAAAAGATCATCATGATCCACAGGATGGCCGAGTTGACGGAAAAGTTCTCCCGGATCATCCGGATCGATTCCCAAAACACCTGTGTATTTGTAAGCTCTGTAATCAATTCCTGATACATAAAGCCACTCCTTCAATTGGTAAAATAGTCATACATAAGTAGTATAACATCCTTTTCTCCATTTTGACAGAGCCAATCAGAAAGTGTCCGACGTCTGTATGAATTTTCAATAAATTGATTGTTTTTTCTCAGGAAACTGGTATAATTACAATTTAATAGCGTAGGCAATTTTCTCTATGGAGGTATACATAATGAAGAAACATAAGATGGAAACCATTGCAATCCAGGGCGGTTACAATCCCGGAAACGGCGAACCGAGACAGCTGCCCATCTATCAGAGCACCACATTCAAGTACGACACCAGTGCCGACATGGCCAAGCTGTTCGATCTGGAATCCGATGGCTACATGTATTCCCGACTGGCGAACCCCACCTGCGACTTCGTAGCCAAGAAGATCGCTGCCATGGAAGGCGGTACCAGCGCAATGCTGACCAGCTCCGGCCAGGCTGCCAACTTCTTCGCAGTGTTCAACATTGCCGGCTGCGGCGACCACGTTGTGGCTTCTTCCAGCATCTACGGCGGTACATTCAACCTGTTTGCCGTGACCATGGCAAGAATGGGCGTAGAATTCACCTTCGTAAGCCCTGACTGCTCCAACGAAGAACTGGAAGCAGCGTTCCAGCCCAACACCAAGGCTGTCTTCGGCGAAACCATCGCCAACCCGGCGCTGACCGTATTCGACATCGAACGCTTCGCTAAGAAGGCTCACGAACACGGCGTTCCCCTCATCGTGGACAACACCTTTGCAACTCCCGTCAACTGCAGACCCTTCGAATGGGGCGCTGACATCGTGACCCACTCCACCACCAAGTACATGGAAGGTCATGCGGCAACCATCGGCGGCTGCATCGTGGACTCCGGTAACTTCGACTGGATGGCTCACGCAGATAAATTCCCCGGCCTGACCACTCCCGACGACAGCTATCACGGCGTGGTTTACGCTGAAAAGTTCGGCAAGGCTGGCGCCTTCATCACCAAATGCGTGGCTCAGCTGATGCGTGACTTCGGCTGCACCCCCGCTCCCCAGAACGCATACCTGCTGAACCTGGGTCTGGAATCCCTTCCCGTTCGTATGGAACGTCACTGCTCCAACGCACAGAAGATGGCGGAATTCCTGGAAGCTCACGACAAGATCGCCTGGGTAAACTACCCCGGTCTGCCTTCCAACAAGTACTACGAAGTAGCTCAGAAGTACCTGCCTAACGGCTCCTGCGGTGTTATCAGCTTCGGTGTGAAGGGCGGAAGAGCTGCGGCAGAAGAGTTCATGGCTCACCTGACTCTGGGCAACATCGAAACCCACGTAGCTGACTCCCATACCTGCTGCTTACACCCTGCAAGTTCCACTCACCGTCAGATGACCGACGAACAGCTGGACGCTGCCGGCGTACCCGCTGACCTGGTTCGTCTCTCCATCGGTCTGGAAAACATCGACGACCTGATCGACGACGTGGCGAATGCACTGGCGCAGATCTAATCACATACAAAAAGAACCAAGAGGTAGTATCCAATCGATACTACCTCTTTTGTTTTTATCAATGCGCCAGGGCAATCTGGTATTCATCCATCAGCTGCTGACAGAAGCCCCGATCTCTTGTCGCCCGAACCAAGTCATCCATACGGCCATCGGTGATCAGATGATCGTATAAAGCGTTCACGC
>JAFOGM010000144.1 GCA_017386805.1 Bacillota bacterium | reverse complement strand
GCTGCGTCTGCCGGTACTGACCCAGAGCCGTCTGGTATCCCTGGCGCGAACCAACAAAAGGGAAGAGCTTTGCCAGGTGATCGCGGAGATCAGCGAGAATTACAATCTGGAATCGGTGTTCTGGCTGCTGACCCGCCTTTCGTGGGAATGCGGACAGGATGATATGGCCATTGCGCAGCGGTATCACATTGTGCAGGATACCGGAACCAGAGAAGATCTGGTGAAACTGCTGCAGGATTACGCCGTTTCCCTCTGCACGCATCTTTCTGCGGGCAGGCCGGTCAGAGCCAACGACAACAGCGAAGAGATCATTCGGTATATTGATGAAAATTTCCGGGATGCGATGCTCTCGGTCAATCAGCTGGCGGATCAGTTCGGCATCCACCGCACGCTGATTTCCAAGATGGTGAAATCCGCTACAGGCGAAACCTTCTCCGACTATGTGACCAATCTGCGCATGGCGGAAGCGGAGAAACTGCTGCGGGAGGGTGTGCGCCCCATCGCGGTGGTAGGCGAGAAAGTCGGTATCCCCAACTACTCCACCTTCAAGCGTTCGTTCCAGAAAGCGTTTGGTGAATCACCAAAAGAATGGCTGGAAAACCAGTGATCAAACGGTGATTGGTGTTCATTTGGTGAATCACGCAGTTATCACTTATTGATTACTGTACAATATGGAAACAAATTGTTAAAATTGTGAATGTAAGTTGATGAAATGCACTAAAGCGTTACGAAAGCTTCCACTTAAATCGTTAGCGCGGTGCAGATCGCAACTACATAATAATGTTCTGTTTGTGTGGCAGTGTGGATTTATCTGTCAGACATTTGGATCATCCAATATTTCTATAGGAGGAAAAATCTTATGAAAAAGGCACTCTCTCTGATCCTGGGCGCTATGATGCTGACCAGCGTAGTTACTGGTTGTTCCGGCAGCGCTCCCGCAGCTTCTTCCACCGCTGGTTCTACCGACGTTCCTAACGTTATCGGCGATACCAGCAAAGACCCCGTTACCATTTCCGTTCTGACCACCAACGGTGCTTCTCTGCACTATGATTGGGAAAACATGACCTGGTGGCAGGAAGTTCTGAAGAAAGCTAACGTTAAGCTCGAGATGGAAATGCTCGACGCCTCTACTTACGGTGACTCCGTTAAGCCCCGTCTGGCTGCAGGCAACGATCTGCCCGACCTGGTAAACGTTCCCGGCGGCGACGCTGATCTGTCTTACGCTAACGCTGGTCTGTTTATGGATCTGACCAGTCTGGTCGACAACAGAGCTGTTTACCTGAAAGAGCAGATGGTTGCACATCCTGACCTGGAAGCTTCTATTCGTACTCCCGATGGCAAGATTTTCTATCTGCCTTACGTTCTGAACAACACCACCAACATGCGCTGCGTTATGATCAACACCGAGTGGGTTGAGGCAGTCGGCATGAAGGTTGAAGACATCAAGACCATCGATGATTACACCGCTTTCCTGAGAGCTTGTAAGGGTGTCGACATGAACGGCAACGGCCAGGATGACGAAGTTCCCATGTTCTCTCGTTCCGGTATGATCGGCCTGTGGGGCATCCATTGGGGTCTTGACCTGTGCGACGGCGGCGGCTATCAGCTGGGCGAAGACGGCAAGGTATTCTGCACCTTCACCGCTGACGCTTACAAGGACTTCCTGACCTGGGCTCACCAGATGTACGAGGAAGGCCTCCTGTACAACGAGTACATGACCGCTAACTACGACGTTCAGCAGGCTCTGTACACCAACAGACAGGCTGGTTCCGTAATGCACTTCATCTCCAACTGCACCGGTTACTCTCAGTCTTTCAATCCTGATTGGAAGTTCAATGAGGATCCCTGCATCATGAAGCCCATCGTTCTGACCGGTCCTACCGGTATCACCGCTTGCTATGGTCGTGGCGCTGGTAGCGGCCAGTATGGTATCTCCTCTACCTGTGAGCAGCCCGAGGTCGTATTCGACTTCTGTGACTATATGTTCAGCGAAGAGGTTGGTAGACTGACCTGGTACGGTATCGAAGGCGTTGACTACACCGTAGAGAACGGCGTAGAGGTATTCTCTCAGACCTACCTGGACAACAAGGACAACTATCTGACCAACATGGGTTACAATGCTGCTTTCCTGCCCGGTTATCAGCATGACTACTCCACCAAGCAGTGTGACGAAGTTCGTCAGGCAGCTAAGGATCTGACTCCTTACGTTATCAACCCCTCCGTTCCCGCTTCTTACAAGACCGCTGAGCAGAATGAGACCATCAGCACCTACGCTGCTGACCTCAAGACCTACTTCGACGAGAACCTGACCGCATTCATCACCGGTACCCGTCCTCTGTCCGACTGGGATGCTTACATCAAGACCGCTAAGGATATGGGCGTTGACGAAATGGTAGCTATGCATCAGCAGACCTTCGACCGTCTGGCTTAATTCTTAACCGGATTGTTCTAAAGTTCATTGCTAATTAGCCTCAGTGGGCGGGTGGTTTCTCTGCCTGCCCACTGTTTTTCTTTCATCACGAGAGGAGGCCCACGTTTTTGAGTACCGCTACGCCTGCTAAGGCCAAAAATGAGAAATGGGCAAACATCAAGAAGATCGTCTACAGAGACCGTTACCTGTTCCTGATGTTCGCACCCATCTTTATCTATTACATCGTGTTCCATTATCTGCCCATGACCGGCGCGATCATCGCGTTCAAGGACTATAAGCCCGGCAGAGGCATCTACAACGGCGAGTGGGTCGGCCTGAAATGGTTCATCCAGTACTTCAAGTCCCCCTACGCATTCCGTACCATCCGCAACACCGTTCTGATCTCCTTCTATCAGATCGCTATCGGTTTCCCCATCCCGATCCTGTTCGCAGTCTGCGTAACCGAGATCAAGCAGATGGCATTCCGCCGTGTTGTTCAGACCGTCAGCTACCTGCCTCACTTCATCTCCACCGTAGTTCTGGTTGGTATGATGAAGCAGATGTTCACCATGAACAACGGTATCGTCAACAAGTTCGTTGTTATGTTCGGCGGTGATATCATCAACTTCCTGAACGACCCTGCATGGTTCCGTACCATGTACGTCGGTTCCGGTATCTGGCAGAGCTTCGGCTTCAGCTCCATCATTTACATTGCAGCTATCACCGGCATCGACCCCACTCTGTATGAGGCGGGCAAGATCGACGGTATCACCAAGTTCAAAGAGGCTTGGTATATTACCCTTCCCATGATCTCTCAGACCGTTGTTACCCTGTTCATTCTGCGTCTCGGTAACATTCTGAGTGTAGGTTTCGAGAAGGTATTCCTGATGTACTCCCCCGCAGTTTACGAGACGGCTGACGTTATCTCCACCTACGTTTACCGTAAAGGTATCGAATCGACCACATACAGCTTCGCGTCGGCGGTCGGTTTGTTTAACTCCGTTGTAAACTTCATGTTCGTATTTATTGCAAACCAGATCAGCCGTAAGCTGACCGATTCCAGCTTGTGGTAAGGAAGGAGGAAATACATATGGCTAAAAAGAATAGTTTTTCCTCTACCGCTACCAGCGATAAAATCTTCTACGTTCTGGTTTACGGTATTGCAATCTTTGCATTCCTGATTACTCTGTATCCCTTTATTTACATCATCGCCACCTCTTTCTCCGGTGCGCATGCTGTATACCAGGGTAAGGTAACCCTGTTCCCCATCGATTTTAACATCGCAGGTTATAAGCAGGTATTCAAGCAGGACGGTCTGTGGCAGGCTTACGGCAACACCATCTTCTACACTGTTGTCGGTACCATCGTCAACATCGTCTTTACCTGTATCGCTGCTTACCCCCTGTCCAGAAGAAAGTTCTGCGCCCGTCGCTTCCTGAACTTCTTCATCGCCTTCACCATGTACTTCTCCGGTGGTATGATCCCCACCTACCTGATGATCACCAAGCTGGGCTTCTACAACTCCCGTTGGGTCATGATCATTCCCGGTCTGATCTCCACCTACAACACCATGATCTGCCGCAGTGCTTTTGCAGGTATCCCCGATGAGGTTACCGAGAGTGCGGATATCGACGGTGCAAACGATCTGCAGATCTTCTACCACATCGCTATCCGTCTGATCACCCCCACCATCGCTGTACTGGTTCTCTACTACGCAGTAGGCCACTGGAACAACTTCTTCACTCCTCTGCTTTACATGAGCAAGGAAGAGCTGATGCCCATGCAGGTACTGCTCCGTCGTGTTCTGATCCAGTCCTCCGGCGAGATGCTCGGTGCGATGGAAACTTCCGGCGACGAATCTACGGCGGCAATTTCTGCACAGATCCGTTACGTAACGATCGTTGTTGCAACGCTGCCCATTCTGGTCATTTACCCCATGCTCCAGAAATACTTTGTAAAAGGCGTTATGGTAGGCGCAGTAAAAGGCTGATTCCTCCTATACTTGCGCCAAATAGAAACTGCCCGTCTAAGCTGAAGTGGAAGCGGCTTGGACGGGCTTTTTTATGCGTTTGTATGGTTTATGGATATAAGAAAAGGCAGCCATCCGCGAAGGAACAGCCGCCTGTGAAGTGTTTGTTTTTTAGATTACTCGGATTTCAGGGTTTTCCAGATGTACCGGTACAGCGGAATTGCCGCCAGCGGGAAGAGCATACCAACCAGCATACCAAGCTTCATACCAAGCTGTTCGGGTGCAAGGCTCAGAGAAGCTGCAAAGGCTGCCGCGGAAGGACTTGCGATTGCTGCGTCTGTAATGATACCAACCAGCTGCGGAGCTACGGAAGCGCCCAGATCGCCGCCAGCTGCCATCAGTGCATAGATGAATACGCCGCCCTGTGGG
>JAFOGM010000143.1 GCA_017386805.1 Bacillota bacterium | reverse complement strand
TTGATCGAGGAGGCGAGCCGATGACTGACATCATTACAGGTGATCGCCTGCTTCTGGCGATTTTGAATATGAGTTTCAATGGGACGATAATTATTGGGATCGTTCTTGTGCTTCGTTGGATCATGCTGAAAACCATGAAAGATCTTCCGCGAAACTATTTGGTATGGTTGTGGGCGATCCCCTTCTTTCGGCTTTTGTGTCCTGCGGATCTGAGCCGTTGGTTGGGAAAACTAAGCCTCATTCCCTGGAACAGCCAGCCCCTTTCCGTGGTAAATCACCGGGCCGTAGCGGGCGCTCCATACCAGGGAATCCATCCGCAGATCGATACCGGTTTTGTTCCGGTGGACCAGTGGCTCAACGATGCGATGATCCAGTCGTTACCGGCACCCATGGAGATGGCCAGCATTGATCCGTTCCAGATCACACAGTTTGTTTTGTTCCTGATCTGGGCACTAGGGGCAACCGCTCTGCTTCTGGTCACCATCTGGAACTGGTGGAAACTGCGTCAGACCATCAGTGATGCGGTCCTGTACCGCCGCGATGGTAACGTCAAAATTTATGAAACCGATCGAATCAGCACTGCCTTTGTGGTGGGGTGGGTCCGCTATAAAATATATCTTCCGACAGGGTTGTCGGAAGAAGAAGTGAATTGCGTTCTTCATCATGAATTTGCACATATCAAGAGAAATGATCCGCTCTGGAAGCTTCTGGCCTATGTGTCGGTGAACCTTCACTGGTTCAACCCGATCGTATGGTTTGCGTATAAAACGTTGATCCGCGATATTGAAATGGCCTGTGATGAACGGGCAATCCAGAATACGGATCCCAAACTTTATACCAGTGCACTTTTGAAATTGTCCATGCGGGGAAGCGGTCTTCTGGCACCGCTGGCCTTTGGGGAAGGCAGTATTAAAGAACGTATCATCAATGCTCTGAAGGTGAAAGAACCGAAGAGGGCGATACGCATTGCAGCGATCGCATTGATTTGTGTTGCAGCAGTAGTCTGCGCATCGAACCAGGAGCCGGACGGACCGATTCTTTTAGGAGAAGGGAAACAGCAGTTTACAGTCCTGGCTTATGAAGGAAATGAAATCTTCTGGGAAACGGCAGGATTTGATGATGAAGAAGTTCAGCTGGCAATACAGTTAAGGGAGCATCGTACGGAAGATGCGAAGGAACACGAAAAAGTTCTGGATCTGGTCTGTGAAATGGACTGGGGGAGTGATATCGAGCTGGATATGATGACCATTGGTACAGAAGAGGCTCCCCATCGGGCGAAGCTGACGTTTTTAGTAAAAGAAGGATTGGATTCGAAGACTGCTGTGATTGATCAGGGAAAAATTGCAACCAATATCTGGCTTTTATTTTCTCAGGTGAAGAATCTGGAAGATGTGATCTTTGAGGCCAGGGCGAAGAATGAATTAGAGACCACAGAAGTCAGCGCTTGTGGATATTTAAGGAAGGATATCGAAGCTGTCAACGCAGAGGCTTTGACTTACATTGCCTCCGTTGCCATGGACGAATCCCTTCATCCCGACGGAATCACCTTCCGGGGCGAACCGACACTGTGGGATCTGGGTGGAGATACAGAGACGCTGTTACTTCTGATCCGCAGTCTTAATGTGGCCCGCGGAGTTCAGGAAGACGTTCTGTTTGGAAGTGCGAAGGATCCGGGAGTAGCTATGCTTCTGCCCAGCCTTCCGGCCTTACCGGTCACGGACACGGATGGTTCCATGAACGAACTGGCCACGGCAGCCACCCAGCAGATGATCACTTACATCGAAAACCTGCCGTATGATATCAGTCAGCATGAACTGCGGGAACAGGGCTTTGTGACCAATGTTCGCGGTTTGATCAGCGACAATCGGGACCGATGGGAATTCTTCCTGAGTCAATATGGGAAAGGGTTTGAACCGAAGAGCGGAGCGGTTGCCGCAGGACCGTT
>JAFOGM010000142.1 GCA_017386805.1 Bacillota bacterium | reverse complement strand
CAGTTCCACTTCCTTTTCATCGGCATCCAGAACCACGGAACGTTCTGCCGCTCCCCCCATCACGTTGTGAAGGTCGTCGGTCATTTCCAGGATTTCCAGACCGAAATCGTAGAATTCCTGTACGGAGAACTGGAACAAACCATCGTTGTCGGACTTGAATTCCAGGATACTTCCGGGAGCCAGGACCTTCTTATATTCGGTCAGGTAACGTCTGTGGGTCAGACGTCGCTTGGCATGGGCCTTCTTCGGCCAGGGATCGCTGAAGTTCAGGAAAATCCCGCGAACTTCTCCCTGTTCAAAGAAATCGCCCATTTCGTTGATATAGTCGGTAATGAAGCGAACATTTTCCAGTTCTTCTCCACCGGCCTTTTCCAGAGCTCTCAGTACTACAGTACCTGCACCTTCCACTGCAATGTAATTGCGTTCCGGGAACTTCTTCGCCATGCCGGTGATGAACTTTCCCTTTCCGCAGCCGATTTCCATATAGATCTCCGGACGGGCTTCATCAAAAGCCTCGTTCCAGCGGCCTTTGAAAGCTGTCGGATCTTCAATGATCCAGTGATCATACTGTGCAATTTTTTCTTCTTCGTTTTTTACTTTACGCTGACGCATAAAATTCTCCTATCGTTTGCGGCCAGGCCGCACTTATTTATAATACAATTCGCAGAGCGATCAGGCCTGTTATATAGGCGATCAGCACCACGGTTCCCATAGCATCGCCTTTTCCGTAGGCCATACGGTGAAGTCTGGTGCGGTTTTGTCCCCCGCGATAACATCTGGCTTCCATAGCCATGGCCAGGTCCACAGCGATGCGGAAGGCACTGATGAACAGCGGAACCAGTAAGGGGATCAGGCTCTTGGCTCTCTGGAATAAGTTGCCGCTTTCGAAATCTGCACCACGGGCCATCTGCGCCTTCATGATCTTGTCGGTTTCATCCAGCAATGTGGGGATGAAACGAAGAGCGATGCTCATCATCATGGCCAGTTCATGGGCCGGTACACCGATCTTCTGCAGCGGACTCAGTAACCGTTCGATCCCATCGGTCAGGTTGATGGGTTTGGTGGTCAGGGTCATCAGCGAAGAGCCGATGATCAGCAGAGCCAGACGAGCCACCATGAAGAAGGCGTTATAGATCCCTTCCATAGTGATTTTCAAAGGCCCTAAAGCCACGATTGCTTCACCGGGTGTCATGAACACGTTCAACACAAAGGTAAAAAGCATGATCATGAAGATCGGTTTCAGACCCTTCATCATGAATTTCAACGGTACACCGGACAGCTTGATGCAGAAGCCCAGGAACAGAACCGCCACTCCCAGACCGATGAAGCTATCCACCACAAACAGGGAAATCAGGTAGAGCATAGTCCCTACGATCTTTGTGCGGGGATCCAGTCGATGGATCACCGATTCGCCGGGATAGTACTGACCTAAAGTGATATCACGGATCATTACTGCTCACCTCGCTTCCATTTCAATACGTCTGCAAGGGCTTCCTTCACCGTCAGTGCAGTGGTTTCCACGGGAGCACCAGCCTGCTTCAGGCGATACATAAATTCTGTGGCCGGGGGAAGTCCCAGTCCGATCTCGGACAGTTCTTCCGCACGGGAGAACACCTGCTGCGGGGTTCCGTTCATCCACAGACGGCCGCCGTCCATGACCAGAACGCGATCCGCCAGACGGGCAACGTCGCCCATGTTATGGGATACCAGAAGGATGGTCACACCGCCTTCCTTCTTGATTTTTTCAATCATCAATAAGATATCGTGATGAGACTTGGGGTCGAGACCTGCGGTAGGCTCGTCCAGAATCAGCATCTTCGGTTCCATGGCAATGACACCGGCAATGGCCACACGGCGTTTCTGACCGCCGGACAGTGCGAAGGGCGAACGATCCTTCACAGCTTCAAAGTCCAGCCCTACCAGTTCGATGGCACGCTTGGCTTTCTCTTCTGCTTCTTCCTGAGACAGACCCAGATTCAGCGGGCCGTAGCAGACATCCTTCAGAACGGTTTCTTCAAAGAGCTGATATTCCGGATACTGGAATACCAAACCCACATTTCTTCTCACATCTTTCAGTTTCACCTGACCGCCGTTGATATCCGCACCGTCAATGAACACCTCGCCGGATGTGGGCTTTAACAGACCGTTAAAGTGCTGAATCAGCGTGGACTTTCCGGAACCGGTATGGCCAATCAGGGCAGTAAAGCTATTTTTCTCCAGCGCAATGCTCACATCGTTCAGAGCTACGCTTTCAAAGGGCAGCCCTGCGTTGAACACATGGCGCAGGTTCTTCACTTCCGCCACGATTTCTGCGGGCTCACCTGCGGCAGCCGCTTCGCTGGCGTCACCGTCCGCAGGACGGTTGCCGGAGAGCTTGGCTTGATCGCTGAGCAGATAGTTCACCAGATCGTCAGTTTCAATGATATCCGTCGGAATTTCCATTCCGTGATCTCTCAAATATTCCGCCAT
>JAFOGM010000141.1 GCA_017386805.1 Bacillota bacterium | reverse complement strand
GCGCTGGCTGCCAGGAAGTCGTATACTTGACGGAAGGCTGCTTTTCCGTAATAGTCATCGGCATTGATCACCGCGAAGGGTTCCTTCACGATGTCGCGGACTGCCAGGATCGCGTGGCCGGTCCCCCACGGTTTCGTTCTTCCTTCCGGAACGGTAAATCCAGCCGGGAGATCGTCCTTCTCCTGGAAGGCGTATTCCACGTGACAGATCTGTTCCATTCGATTTCCGATGATTTCTTTGAAGTCAGCCTCCAGATCCTTGCGGATCACGAAGACGATTTTATTGAATCCCGCTTCCAGCGCATCGTAGACCGAATAGTCCATGATGATTTCTCCGGAAGGTCCCACGGAAGCCAGCTGTTTGATCCCGCCTCCGTAGCGGGAGCCGATCCCTGCCGCCATGATGACCAATGTGATATCTTTTTTCATGTTATCTTCCTCGATTATTGTTCCGTATCCGGTAGTTCTCCCTTACGAATTCATCAGGTAGGAGAACACCAGGTACGCCGTCTTCAGTTCGTTGTGACGAATACTGCCCTTATCGTCGATGTGGACCACATCATCCGCGATGACAGTCACACCCAGCTTCTTCATTTCTTCTTCATCCAGGGTTACGATGGATTTCTGTTCCTTGGTCCGATAAACGTCGGTGACCTTCTCATCCACCTTTCCGTTGTTGGCAACCACGATGTCCACCTTGCGATCTCCCAGATAACGGTTCAATTCTTTCACGTGATCGCTGACGGTATATTCGTCGGTTTCCCCCGGCTGACAAACCAGATTAGAAATGTACATGATGGGTGCAGAAATCTCCTTCAGTGTATCTTTCACCTCCGGAGCAATCAAATGAGGAATGATACTGGTATAGAGACTTCCCGGGCTGAGGATGATCAAATCCGCCTCACGCATTTTGTCCAGGACCGTCTGGGACACTTCGATGGGATGATCGTAGGTCAGGTTTTGAATATTTTTGATATTCTGGCTGACTTCACATTCTCCCACGTAGGTATCCGTTTCCCCGTGACCGATCAGATCCACTTTTTCTGCGGTCAGCGGGAGAACTTCCCCTTTGATGTTCAGCAGCTTACACATATATTTGGACGCTTCGGTCAGATCCCCCTTCAGATCGATCAAAGCAGCCAAAAGGATGTTC
Organism: Bacillota bacterium; assembly: GCA_017386805.1. Lineage (GTDB taxonomy): Bacteria > Bacillota > Clostridia > Peptostreptococcales > Anaerovoracaceae > RGIG446. The sequence goes on along the minus strand of JAFOGM010000141.1, from coordinate 2,943 downwards.
CGGACGGGATGGTTATATAAAGTTCCATCCTTTTTGAAGCGGTAACTGAGCAGCTTCACAAAGTCCTCATCCACGTTGGCCATGGACAGGAGAACCTTTCCCAGATCCCCTACCGCCGGAATATCCAATTCTTCTTTCAATACACCGGTACTGCTCCCGTCATCGCTGACTGCAATGACCGAAGTTACTTCCACCGGGAACAATTTCAATCCTGACAGAACACAGGACAGCCCGGTTCCTCCCCCAAAGATCAAAACTTTTTTCATCATCTCTTCTCCTCAAAACAATATTTTCAGCAGAGTTATTTCTTCGCTGCCACAGTCCCGTCATTCTTCCAGATGCTGTTTTCTGCCACCACACCGCGAACGCAGGAGGTGGGATATACATTGGAGTTTCTGCCGATGACGGTACCAGGATTCAGCACAGCGTTGCAGCCCACTTCCACGTGGTCACCCAGCATGGCACCGAACTTCTTGATTCCGGTTTCCATGGTTTCTTCGCCGTTCTTTACGATGACCAGCTGTTTGTCAGCCTTCACGTTGGAGGTGATGGAACCAGCGCCCATGTGGCTGTAGTAGCCCAGGATACTGTCGCCCACATAGTTATAATGCGGGGTCTGTACGTGGTCGAAGAGGATCACGTTCTTCAGTTCCACGGAGTTCCCTACCACGCAATCCGCACCGATCAAAGCGGATCCGCGGATAAAAGCACAGTGACGAACTTCGGTGTTCGGTCCGATGATGCAGGGAGAACCCAGATACGCGGAGGGGAAGACCTTGGCGGTCTTGTGGACCCAAACGTGTTCTTCTCTTTCTTCATAGTCTTCTCCCAGAGTGGGGCCCAGAGCCAGGATCATGTCCTTGATCCCCTTCAGAGCTTCCCAGGGATAGGTGAACTGGCTCAGATAATCCTTGGCCAGTGTGTGTTCCAGATCAAAAAGGTCATGCATTGTATACATTGCACATCACTCCTTTCAAAATTCGGTTTTGCAGCTTTACTCTTCGATGTTGAAGAATCGCTTTGCATTTTCCATGGTCGCTTTCGCCACCTCTTCAAAGGTCACGCCCTTGATTTCTGCCACTTTTCGTGCGGTATGTTCCACATACAGGGGCAGGTTGGTACGGTGTTCCTTTCTCACCGGCTCCGGTGTCAGATAGGGGGAGTCGGTTTCCACCAGCAGCTTGGACAGATCGATGGCTTCCACCACTTCGATGGTCTTGCGGTTGTTCTTGTAGGTCACAGGACCGGCAATGGACAGTGTCGCACCCAGAGCCACATACTGGCGACCCAGTTCCTTGCTTCCGGAGAAGCAGTGCAGCAGAACTCGGGCATCGGGAGTTCCGTCGGGCTGGGGCGGGAAGGCATCGGTTCTCGCCTTGCTGAAGGCTCCTTCTTCCTTTAAGATGTCCAGAACTTCCTGATCCGCCTCGCGGGAATGGATCACGATGGGCATCTGCAGTTCCACCGCCAGCTGGATCTGCTTACGGAACCAGTAGCGCTGTTCATCTCTGGGAGAATTGTCGTAGTGGAAGTCCAGACCGATTTCTCCAATGGCCTGTACCTTGGGCTTCTTCGCCAGACCGCGGATCATGGCCAGAACGCCGTCGTCCATGCTCTTGGCATCGTGAGGATGTACGCCTACCACGGCGTAGCAAAAGTCGTTTTCCGCCGCATCCTTCACTGCCTGTAAAGAACTTTCCAGGTCAAAGCCGATGTCCATGACATATTTCAGGTTGGACTGACGGATCTGTTCACACAGTTCCGCCCGCTTTGCTCCCTCAAATCGCTCTTCGTTGATGTGAGCGTGGGAGTCAAATAACAGTTTTTCCATATTCTATCTCCAATAGGATAGAGCGCATGGTTCTCCCATGCGCTCTTGGTATTAACAAACGATTTCGCCGTCTCTTGCGATGGTGGTCATGAATTCCATGCGATCGCCGTTGTCAGCAAACATGATCATACCGTGGGATTCCAGACCTCTCAGCTTTCTGGGCTTTAAGTTGCATACAACCAGAACCTTCTGTCCAACGCATTCTTCCGGCTTGAAGTGTTCTGCCACGCCGGAGATGATCTGACGGGTTTCCTTACCCAGCTTCACCTGGAACACCAGCAGCTTGTCAGCCTTGGGATGCTTTTCTGCGGACAGGATCTTACCTACGCGGAAGTCGATCTTTTCGAAGTCGTCGAATTCGATGTAGTCCTTGAAGGGGATTTCCGGAGCTTCTTCTTCTGCTTCTTCACCGTTCAGTGCAGCAGCAGCCTTTGCAGCTTCTTCCATCTGAGCCTTCTGCATTTCTTCCAGAGCAGCCAGTTCCTTTTCTACGTCCATTCTGGGGAAGATCGCATCACCCTTCTTTACGGTGTTGCCTTCCAGAACGTCGAAGGTGAAGGTGTCTTCCCAACGGATTTCCACATCAGCAATACCCAGCTGTTCTCTCATCTTTTCAGAGGTGCTGTGCATGAAGGGATAGATCAGGATGGAAACGATACGCAGAGCTTCTGCTAAATTATGCATTACAGTATCCAGACGATCCTTCTTTTCCGGATCCTTCGCCAGAGCCCAGGGCATGGTTTCGTCGATGTACTTGCTGGTTCTTCTAATAGCTACTCAGATTTCTTCCAGAGCCTGGCTGAAGCTGAACTTATCCATGTAAGCGGATACCTTGGCAGCCGCACCGGTGCAGATCGCCTTCAGTTCCGCGTCGGGACCTTCTTCTGCGCCCTTGCCGGCAACCACGCCGCCGTTGTACTTTTCGATCATGCTGACGCTGCGGCTTACTAAGTTGCCCAGGTCGTTTGCCAGGTCATAGTTCATTCTGTTCAGCATTACTTCGTTGGTGAAGACGCCGTCCTGGCCGAAGGTGTATTCTCTCAGCAGGAAGTACTTCAGAGCGTCAACGCCGTAGCGGTCGATCAGCTTCACAGGGTCTACGCAGTTTCCTC
>JAFOGM010000140.1 GCA_017386805.1 Bacillota bacterium | reverse complement strand
TTGCGTCCTCCTTAACGGTCCTTCATCATGCGTTCCATACGACGTCCCGCATCTCTCTTCGCAATATCTTCTCTCTTATCGTACAGCTTCTTCCCGCGGGCCACAGCGATTTCCATCTTCACCAGACCCTTTTCATTGATGTAGATCTGCAGCGGGACCAGCGTAAATCCCTTCTGGGTCGTATAGCCGATCAGCTTACGGATCTCCTGTTTGTGAAGAAGCAGCTTCCGGTCGCGCAGCGGATCCACATTGTAGCGGTTTCCCTGTTCGTAAGGACTGATGTGCATATTGTAGATGAACACCTCACCCTTTTCGATTTTGGCGTAGCTTTCCTTCAGATTCACCCGTCCCTGACGCAGAGATTTGATCTCCGTACCCGTCAGCACCAGACCAGCTTCATAGACTTCTTCAATGAAGTAGTCGTGACGGGCCTTTTTATTGTTCGCCAGGAGCTTTCTCTGTCCCATGGCTGTTCTCCTTTCTCAAATACACCACGCGGCCCCAGACTTCCTCTTTCGGGATCCGTCCCACCGCTTCACTGCGGCTGTCCAAGCCCCTCTGCCCTTCCTCACAGAGCACATATAAGAAGTCGCCATCCACTGCGGCAACCCGCCGGGCCAAGCGCCCGCCGTCTCCCGCTTCTGTGAATACCGCGTTTTCGATGACGATCCAGTCGCCTGCCCGGGGTTCTCTTTCCCCGACATAACCCAACCGGTTCACCACCATCCAGTCTCCATCCAGTTGAAGAGGCATCACCACTCTTAAGGTCACGATTCCTAAGATCGCTCCCAATACCAGTGATAATAGCCTTCCAAACATCGGATATCCCTTACCCATTGCTCATCCATTCCCTTTCCTCAGCGGCAGAGCCGCCGGTGATTAGAACAGAGTGATCTGATCGAAGGGATACAGTCTCAAAACAGCCTTACCCAGGATCTTGTCAATGGGAACACAGCCTACGTCGCCGTGACGGCTGTCGATGCTGTTCTGACGATTGTCACCCATGGCAAAGACGGTACCTTCGGGAACGGTCAGCTCCGGAACTTCCGTCGCCGTATACCCGTCCTTGGTGTAATCTTCCACCAGAGCTTCCCCGTTGCGATATACCACACCGTCGGTGATCATGATGGTATCTCCAGGCAGGCCGATGATTCTCTTCACCAGAAGCTTTTCTCTTCCGTCCACGGTGGTCAGTTCACTGTGAAAGACCACGATGTCGCCGTGTTCCGGCTCACCGAACAGGGTGTAAGCCTGTTTGCTCAGGAAAATATAATTATTTTCGTCCAGGGTCGGCTCCATGGAATGTTCCTTTACGATGGTGGGCTTGATGAACGTAATAATGATCAGTCCCACGATAAAGGCAAATCCCAAATCGCGGATCCACTCCTTCGCATTCTCACTCAGTTTCATAGTTTTTCCTCCCTAATCTTCCCTTTTCTTCGTCGTTTTAGTCCGATAGTTTCTATTTTGTTGTCTTTCGCGGCGTTGTCCTTCGCGATGATCCCGCTTCGGCGGCTCGATGCCATCGAAGAGGCCTTCCTTCACACTCTGTAAAATCGGCGTCAGCGGTGCGACGAACTCACGGCCCTTCAGGTATTCCAGCGGAGCGATTGCATCAGCAAACTTCAGTCGATAGGCGTGTAAGAACTGGCTGGATAAGCCGTACTTGTTCTGGATCATCTGATTCAGCTTACGGTCGCCGTACTTTTCATCCCCGATGACCGGATAACCCACGCTGTTCAAGTGAGCTCGGATCTGGTGAGTACGACCGGTGATCAGGTGCACTTCTACCAGAGTACAGCCGGAACCTTCCTGCAGGGGTCTGGCCTTGGTTTCAATGACACGGCTGTCGTCACACTGTTCTGCCAGAACCTGAACCTGGTTCTTCTTTTCGTCCTTCAGCAGATAATCTTTCAGGTGAAGTTCCTCGGTCAAAGAACCCTTGACTGCGGTCAGATAATACTTTTCCACGTAGTCCTTTTCGCGAAGCATCTTGTTCAGAGCCTGTAATGCCAGATTGTTTTTTCCGAAGATCACGATCCCCGTGGTGTTTCGGTCCAGACGATTGACCGGAGACGGTACAAAGGTCTTTTCTCTTCTGGGAACATACGCCCCGGTTTCGATCAGATAGTCCACCACCTGGTTGGCCAGGGTATTCTTCTTTTCGGTATGATCGCCATGGATCAGAAGTCCGTAAGGCTTTTCCACCAGCAGCATATTTTCGTCTTCATAGACGATCTTAAACTGGCGTTTCGCTCTTACAGCCTTAGGACGTTCCGACAGCTGATCTGCTTCTTCCTGCGTCATGAACACAGAGATCACGTCATTCAGTTCCAGCATGGTATCTTCCTTG
>JAFOGM010000139.1 GCA_017386805.1 Bacillota bacterium | reverse complement strand
CACGGTCTATGCGTATGAACGTTTGTTGGAAGGGAAGACCGATGTGATCTTTGTGGCGGGGCCGTCCAAAGCGCAGCAGGAACTGGCGAAAGAAAAGGGGATGGAACTGCATCTGACCCCCGTTGGACGTGAAGCCTTCGTGTTCTTTGTAAACAGTAAGAATCCCGTGGAAGGTTTGACCGTGGAAGAAGTGCAGAAAATTTACAGTGGGGAATTGACCAACTGGAAAGAAGTCGGTGGACCGCACTGGAAAATCAAAGCCTTCCAGAGGGCGGAAAACAGCGGAAGCCAGACAGCGCTGCAGAGGCTCATGGGCGATATCCCCATCATGGAGCCGACCACCGAAGAACGAATTTCTGCTATGGATGGGATCATCAATCAGGTGGCGAATTACCGGAATTATAAAAATGCTATCGGATTTTCTTTCCGTTACTATTCCACCCAGATGGTGACCAGTAACGAGATCCGCCTTCTGGCCTTAAACGGCATCTTACCCACCGAGGAAACAATCGCCGACGGAAGGTATCCGGTGTCGAATACCTTTTATGCAGTTACAGCTCCAAAAATCGGTGAACCTGCACCGGAAGAAGTGAATGAGAACCTTGGAAAATTCATCGACTGGGTTTTGGGTGAGCAAGGTCAGAGCATCATCGAGGAGACCGGATATGTTCCGCTGTAGTGAGCAACCCGCCATCCTTCTGATCCACGGCTTTGGCGGCAACCGCTCCGAGGTCCGGCCTCTGGCCGACCATCTCCGCGGGTTGGGCTGCGAAGTGGTATCGGTGTTGCTCCCGGGGCATTCTGATCAGCGGCGGGGATTGGAAAAAGAGGAAGCCAGAGCTTCCCTCTGGCTCTCCGAAGTGCGGCGGCGGCTTTCCGACCTGCGCCGCCGCCACCACTGCGTCATCGTCATCGGCTTTTCCATGGGTGGGCTTCTGGCTATTCAGGCAGTCTGTGAACTGAACGAAGACTGCGGCTCGGAGGTGGCTCTTGTGACCATCAACGCTCCGGTCTGGTTCTGGAATGTTCCTCAGATGGTGCGCAATGTAATGGGAGAGGTGAAACGCCACGGATTGTCCGGTGGGGCGGCGGAAGTTTGCCGCTACCGAAGGGACGCCAGCGGAAAGCCGGCGGTTGCCCTGGTGGAATTTTTGAAATTGTTGAAGAGTACAGGGCCGCAGCTTGCGAAAGTGAATTGTCCGACGCTGGTGATCCAAGCAGCGGATGATGATATCGTATGGCCCGTGTCGGCACTGAGAATTTTGCGGAGACTGGAAGGATCGCGACGGCTGGTGATGGTCCCGGTGGGCGGTCATCAGATACTGGGCAGCAGCGCATCGGAGACGGTGTGCAGAGAAGTGGAGGGGTTCGTATGGGAGAAAGCATCTTGATCGGGGGAGCATGTTTCATGTTGATCGTGCAGCTTCTGGCCTTTCGGATTCGCGGACCCTGGGCAAGATGGATCCCGCTGGGACTGATCCTGCTGGGCGAGCTGTACTGTGTAGGGGAATACTACGGGATATACTCATGGAGCCATGGATGGCATGAACTTGGCGCCGTCATTGTGGCAATGGCCATCGGTATTTGGGGAATCGGCATAGTTCTGGGATGGGCGATCCATATCGTGAAACACTGGATCAAAAAGTAGTTTTGCTCGAAAGGAGAATTGGGGATGAGAAATAGGAAGAGAATGCGTCTGATTAGTTTAGTGATGTTTGTTATCGCAGTAATTTTCGTGTTATGTGCCTTATCCAACCCGGGATTGGGTCGAACGTTGTATATCGGTAATTGGCGATTCGGCGCAGAACAGTGGCGATTTTGTTATAAGATCTATGCTTTCGTTATGGTCGGGCTTTTTGGCGCGTCGTTCTTTGCAAAGAAGTAGCGAAATAAGTACAATCGAGTGAAAAGCTTTTTTAAGAAGAGTATACGTCAATCGTCGATAACGAAGGATTTAAGTAAATAAATCGGGATGGAATTTGAAAAAAGCAATATCATTGCGTAATTACATGAAAGAAAGAGGCGTTTCGAATCGAGATTATTTTTTTCAATTCTTTCTGATGGTGGTTGAACTTAGTCGCCGTTTGGAATAAAATTAAATGCAGAGCTATACTGCGGGCCGCCTGATTGGGCGGCCTGCATTCATGCGAAAAGAATAACAACAAACAGAGTAGTAACAAACGAGGTACAAAACATGAAATTGAAAAAGCAGGCCTACAGTTATGTGATGATGATAGGCCATTTATGCGCAGACTTAGGCGGCGGTGCGTTACCGGCGATCCTGCCTTTCCTGATGGTACAGAAAGGAATTACATATACTCAGGCTGCTGGTCTGACCTTCGCCCTCAGCGGAATCGGTTCGGCCATCCAGCCCATCTGCGGAAGCATGGCGGATAAGACGTCCCGTCCCTGGCTGATGTCTCTGGGTATCTTCATGGCGGGCTGCGGGATCTCCATGCTGGGCTTCCTGGATAGTTATACTGCCATGTTCATTGCAGTTGCGTTGACCGGGATCGGTGCGGCGCTCTTCCATCCCGACGGCGGCCGTATGGCCAATTACGTTGCCGGTGAAAAGAAGGGGAAGGGCATCAGTCTGTTCTCCGTGGGCGGTAATATGGGTGGAGCCATCGGCCCCATGTTAGCAGTCTTCGGGATCACCATGATGGGTGGAAATCTGAAGGGTGCCATTATCCTGGCTGTTCCCACCGTGGCCATGTCAGCGTTCATGGTGTCCCAGCACGGCCGTCTGGCAGAATTCGCGGCAGAAGGAAACAGAGCCACGAAGGCAGCCATTGCTGCAGGTCAGAAAGACGACTGGAATTCCTTTGGCCGGTTGACCGCAGTGGTATTCCTGCGTTCCACCATTCAGAACGGTATGACCACCTTCTTCCCCATGGTATGGATGAACATCCTGATGCAGAGCGAAGCGAAGTCCGGATCTGTAACTACCATTCTGGCTCTGTCTGGTGCTTTGGCTACCCTGATCGGCGGCAACTTAGCTGACCGTATCGGCTTCAACAAGACCATCCGTCTGGGCTTGGTGCTGGTGATTCCCTGTCTGGCATGCTTCACCATGTCCAGAAATTTGATGATTTCCTATCTGCTGCTGGTTCCTTGTGCGATGTTCCTGAACTTCGCTTTCAGCCCCTCTGTGGCGCTCGGACAGAAGTTCGTACCCAACCATCTGGGACTGGCTTCCGGAATCACCATGGGTCTGGCAAACTCCTTCGGCGGCGTGGTTTCTCCCATGCTGGGGAAGGTTGCCGATACAGCAGGTCTCCCCACCGTGATGTGGATCTTAGTAGTCCTGGCTGCACTGGCTTGCGTGGCATCCTTCTTCGTACCGGATGCACCGCCGGCAATCAAAACAGAAGAATAAAAAAAGCCCCGCGAGGTTTTCCTCACGGGGTTTTGTGTTTTTTGTATGGATTTGATTTAGCCGCGAACAGCTTCCATAGCCTTGATGATCAGGCCGGGAACCTGCTTGCACTTTTCTTCGCTCAGGGAAGCAATGGATACGCGAACGCCTGCGCCCAGTACAACTGCGAATACTTCGTACTTCTGCAGTTCCTTACCAACCGCTTCAGCGAAATCTATGCTTTCGAAGGGGATGGTGATGAAGAAACCGGAGTCGAAGGGACAAGCCTTCAGACCAACCTGGTCAGCAGCTTCGGTGAAAGCAGCACCTCTTCTTCTCAGCATGTTTACGTATTCGGTACGTTCTGCAGTTACCTTCGCCTTCAGTTCAGCGTCGTTGAAGATGCGAGCGATGGTTTCCATAGCAGCTCTGTTACCGTTGGACCAGGAAGCACGGCTTGCTACAGAGGTAGCATCCTTGAATTCCTTAGCGATTTCAGCGGTGGGAGCTACGCAAACCAGAGCACCGCAGCGCATGCCGTACATGGTGAAGCCCTTGGATGCGGAGAATGCGTACATCGGCAGGATGTTTTCCGGATAATCCATCAGCTTCTTCATGAACTGACGATATTCCATAGCATCGCCTGCGAAGTCCAGATAAGCGATGTCTACAACCAGAATGATGTTCTTTTCCGGGCTTACGGACAGCAGCACTTCGTTTACCTTATCCCAGTCTTCCAGAGTGAAGGTGTAACCGGTGGGGTTGTGCGCCGGAGTATTGATGATCATCAGAACCTGATCCTGTACTTCTAACAGGCCGTTCAGCTTTTCAGCGAAGGAAGCCTGATTGAACTTACCTTCTTCGTCGAACAGGGTGTAGGTGGTAACCTTTCTCTGCTGTTCTGCACAGATCACCTTGTAGGGACCCCAGTGCCAGTCGGAGGTCAGAATGGAATCACCCATCTGAGTGTAGCAGGAAATTGCGTTTCTCAGAGCACCAGTACCGCCGGGAGCGTAGCAAGCTTCTACGAAGCCCTTGGTTTCGATGTCTTCGAAGACTGCGGTCTTAACAGCTTCCAGATAAGCGGGTACGCCGCTGATGGGAGCGTAAGCTGCATAATCCTTCGGAGCCAGGCTCTTCAGAACGTCAACAACGGAGGACAGAACGATCAGTTCGCCTTCGTCGTCCATCAGAGCACCGATGGTGGAGTCGAATACCTTTTCTTTACCGATTTCTGCGATACGAGCCTTAGCTAAGCTGGAAACGCCGAATAATTTGTCAGGAGCGCCGATGGTGGTACGGCCGTTTTCCTGAACCATAACAAACTTGCCCATTTGAATTCACCTCATAATTATCTACATGAAAAAATGCTATCCTCGATCAGCATAGCAACGTTGTCTATTACTATAATTATAGCCAGTTCCAAATTATTTCGCAAGAAAAACATAGAAAACCATGGAAAATATGATAGAATAGGTTTTGTGATTGTATAAATTAAGAAATCGAGGGTTTTACCGATGTATGTTAAGCAATTCTTCTGGATCATCCTGTGCTATTTTGCAGGCTATATGGTTTCCGAACTGTTTGGACTTCCGGTACCGGCCAATGTGCTGGGACTGGTATTCCTTCTGTTATTATTGACGCTGCGCTGGATCAAACTGTCCGACGTGGAAGGAGTAGCTGATTTCATCATCAGTCATCTGGCACTGATTTTCGTTCCGTCCGCGGTAGGGGTCATGGAATACTTTGGCGTTTTTCAGGCCAACTTTATCAAGATCATTGTTCCCTGGTTGGCTGCCTGTGTGGTGGGCTATGCCGTTACCGGTTGGGTGACCCAGGTAGCCATCCGCGCTCAGGAAAAACGGGGAGGTGAGCAGTAATGGATCGATTCATGGACATTGTTTTTGCCAGCCCGGTTTGGGGGATGAGCATTACGATCGGTGCATACATGATCGGCGTGGCTATTCAGAAAAAGACGAAAATCATGGCTCTTCAGCCGATTCTCGTGGCCAGCGTGATCATCGTCGCCTTTCTGACGGTCACCGGCCGCAGCTATGCAGAGTATTCCGCGCAGAATACCTTCCTGGCCTACATCCTGTCGCTGTCGGCAGTGGTTCTGGCCATCCCGGTATACCGAAACTTACATATCTTAAAGAAATACTGGCTGCCCATTCTGCTGGGAGTAACTGCCGGCTCTGCGGCAACCATCATCACCGCGATCCTGGTGGGGAAACTCATGGGGACGGATGTGGAATTGCTGATCTCTATGATCCCCAAGAGCTGTACCACTCCCATTGCCTTTGGGGTATCGGAAACTCTGGGCGGAATTCCGGCCTTCACCGTGGCTATGGTCGTACTGACGGGAATCGGCGGAGCGGTCTTCGGTCCGGCTCTTCTGAATCTGTTGAGGGTGGATCACTACATTGCCCGCGGACTGACTCTGGGAACCATCAGTCATGCCATCGGGACCACGAGAGCCTTTACGGAAGGGGAAGTCTGTGGATCCATGAGCAGTTTGGCTATGGCTCTGGCAGGAACGCTGACTGCATTTATTGCCCCGTTGTTTGCGGCCCTGTTCTTTTAACTGAATTTGAAGCAAAAAAAGAAAACCTGCAGATCTTGTGGATCTTCGCAGGTTTTTTGATTGTGCGAATGAAAATAAAATGTGACGGTCATACTACCTTCAGAAACATGGAGGTGGAAATATGCGTTCAAAAAATACAGATACCTATGAAAGCCAAAATCGCAGCTTTCGTTATACACTTTTGGCGGTGCTTGGCGTGCTGATCGTGGTGGGGATCCTGGCCTATGTTATGCGGACAATGACCGGAGATCAGCCCAATATGCAGGATCCGTTAAATATCGGGGCGGAAAATGGACAGTACGGGACGCCTCAAACGGAAACAGAAATCAATGTTTCTCAAACCGTTCCGTCAGATCCCATTCCTTCCGTGGACAGCCTGGATGTCCACGATCACGGGCAACCCGACGAAGTCGGGGATGCTCAGCCCGGCTTTGTGACTCCGGTGGAAGGTGCCTCGATTTTGAAACCTTTCTCTGCAGAAGTACCCTTGTATTCCGTCACCCTGGAGCAGTATGTGACCCACATCGGTGTGGATTACGAAGTTCCTGCAGACAGCCAGGTGAGAGCCATCGAAGAAGGTACCGTGACCAGGGTGTATACCGATGATAAAATGGGACTCACCATTGAAATCGATCACGGTAGGGCCATGATTTCAAAGTATTCCAACCTCAGTACCTCCGAAATGGTGGAAGAGGGAGATGTGGTAAAGCGCGGCCAGGTCATCAGTGGTGTGGGAAATTCCGCACTCTTTGAGACTCTGGATCCGGAACATCTGCACTTTGAGTTGTGGGTGGACGGAGAAGCCGTGGATCCGGAAGTGTACTTTTAGGAAGACAGGGCGGCAATGATGCAGAACAGGATCAGCGTCACCACAGTCAGAATGGAACAAACGCCGGAAGCAACTTTGGAATCTTCGGCAGTCCGTCCCAGGCCGGAACTTAAGAAGCTGGGCGGCAGGGCACAGTATAGAGCTGCAGCGAAGCGGGTTTCCGGAGCTGTATTGGGAATAAGGCTGAGAACACCCTGCATGATGGCGCAGAATACGGCCATGAAGGCAGTGTGGATCAGACAGATTTTCAGTATTGGTCGTAAGCCTTCTTTCTCCAAAGAGAAATTATAGCCCACAGAGAACAGGATGGCGGCACTGACTGGCTGAGCCATGAAGCTTGCGGTATTGGTTAAAATTCCGCCAATACCCGTGGAGTCCAGGACTCCGGCAGCACCGGTCAGGTTTAAGGTCAGACCCAATAAGCTCATGAGCAGAAGGGGAGACTGGAAGACCTTTTTGACAATGTCGGCAACAGAAGGACTTTCTCCCGCATTGGAGGACAGAATGGCGATGACAGGGATTGCCACGAAGGCCTGGGCCAGATCCAGAACGCCCATGCGATAGGCCTGGTCCATACCGAACAGCGCTACGAACAGGGAGATCCCCAGCATACCGGTTTCCTGAGCTGCAAAGAGCTGAGGGAGGTTGTGATAAGGAAGGCTGCGCTTTCGGGCGGAAAAGGCCCAGCAGGTTCCGGCCAGCATCAGCGGCAATACCATGGCCATGGAGGTGATGGCTTCCAGACCGAAGTCGGCGGTGTAACAGGACTGGAACAGGACGAAGGGGAGGGCAAAGGTCACGACAAATTGCTGGATCCCATGGATCTCTTCCGATGCTAAACGTTTTGTTTTACGGGCGTACATGCCCAGAAAGATCGAGACGAAGACCGGGATGACGGCTTCGGCAACGATAAGTAATTTTTCCATAAATAAGACTCTCTCCAGAGGATGTGCGTCCGGAGGACGCGAGGGATAAAAGAGAGCTGTCAGTTGACAGCTCTCTTGGTGTTTCCATATGTGGTACTTCGAAATTAGTGAGTTTCGTTGTACTTCTTGATACCCATAGCCAGCAGATCCATAGCTCTAGCCAGGTCTTCCTTCTTCAGGATGTAAGCGAAACGAACTTCGTCGGTACCCTTACCTTCGGTAGCATAGAAGCCGCCGCCGGGAGCGTACATAACGGTTTCGTTGTTGTCTTCGAATTCAGTCAGCAGCCATACCAGGAACTTTTCGGTATCGTCTACGGGCAGCTTAGCCATTACGTAGAATGCACCCTTGGGTTCCTTACATACAACGCCAGGGATTTCCATCAGCTTGTTGTACAGGGTATCTCTTCTTTCCTTGTATTCAGCTCTTACTTCGTCGAAGTAGCTGGGATCTACAGAGTACAGAGCAGCGGAAGCAACCTGGTCCAGAGTAGCTACAGACAGTCTAGCCTGGCAGATCTTCATCATGTGAGCCTGCAGTTCCTTGTTTCTGGTGATTACGGTACCGATTCTTGCACCGCAAGCAGAGAATCTCTTGGAAACGGAGTCGATGATGATTACGTTATCGTTAGCTTCCGGATACTGACCCAGAGACATCAGGGGTTCGCCGCCGTATACGAATTCTCTGTATACTTCGTCGCCGATGATGAACAGGTCGTGTTCTACTGCAATGTCAACCATCAGCTTCAGTTCTTCCGGAGTCAGAACAACACCGGTGGGGTTACCGGGGTTGGTGAACATGATCGCTCTGGTGTTTTCGTTGATCAGAGCTTCGATCTTTTCTCTGTCAGCGTAGTGATAGCCTTCTTCCGGAGTGGTGGTCAGCGGACGGATGGTACCGCCGGTGGTCTTTACGAAGGTGTTGTAGTTGGGATAGAACGGTTCGGGGATGATGATTTCATCGCCGTCGTCCAGGATGCAGTTCAGAGCGATCTGCAGAGCTTCGGAACCACCAGTGGTGATGAAGATATCGCTGGTTTCGTAGTCGATGCCGATACCGTGATAGTAGTTCTTAACTGCTTCGATCATTTCGGGGATACCCGGAGACGGAGCATATTCCAGAACCGGAGCGTTGAAGTTCTTGATCGCTTCGAAGTAAGCTTCCGGAGTCTTGATATCGGGCTGACCGATGTTCAGCGGATAAATCTTCTTTCCCTGCTTCTTGCATTCTACCTGATACGGATAGAACTTACGAATGGGAGACAGATTACATTTTTCAATCTTGCTAGAAAATTTCATTGGTGTGTCCTCCTCAAATAATTTCCCATACCTTCACCTCAGGAAGGAAATTTGGTATTTCATGCACATACACCGTGCGGAATGATATCCGCACCCAGTTAAATTCAGTATACCAAATGGAATTCTTTTTGGAAAGTAGCACATTGAAAAAACATGAAAAATTCTTACAAATCCAACGTCGTAATGCGATAGATCCTGTGATATAATAAACTGAATACGTATGTAACAGGAGGTTCCTTTATGTACAGTGAAATCCAGAGAAAACTGGCATTGGCAGAATCCAGAAAGCCCTACGAGGAGCAGTTGACCCACTTCCTGAAAGAAACGGATCAGAT
>JAFOGM010000138.1 GCA_017386805.1 Bacillota bacterium | reverse complement strand
TCTGTGATCCCACCACTTCTTTCGGAAATAGCCGGTATGAACGTAGACGGGAACAGGCTTGTAGCCCTTTTTTACATAATCCAGAAAACCGCCGCTGTGGTCGTAGTGGTTGTGGCTGAATGCAATAGCATCCAGCTTGGACAGGTCGATTCCCAGCTTCTCTGCATTTTTCATGAAGAGACCGGTTTCGCCCATGTCTAAAACCATGCGGAAATCGTCCTTTTCCACGTAAACGGACAGGCCGTGTTCCTGCTTTAGTTTCTTGTCCAGAGCGTGATTTTCCAGTAAAACAACGAACTTCATATCAAAAATCTCCTTTCGGCGAATTAGTTTCTACATCTACCTTACACGAAAAGAGGAGGACTGGCAATAAAAAACCCCGCATCACTGCGGGGTTTTGAAATCAATGCATAGTTTTACAAGTGTAATTTGTTGAATTACTGAATGTTTACGGTTCTCTGGAAGGTGTCGATCCATTCGCCCTTAGCTTCAGTGATGAATGCTTCGTCGAATTCCTTCAGAGCCAGCATAGCTTCTTCGCCGTATGCCAGGTAAACCTGCAGTTCTTCGGACATGGTAGCGTTCTTGTGAACCGGTGCTTCGTTCATAGCTTCAGCAACGATGTTCTGAGTAGCTTCGGAGCACATATATTCTACGAACAGCTGAGCCAGTTCGGGGTTCTGACAACCCTTAACTACGTTGATAGTAGCGGGAGCAGCGAAGGAACCTTCCTTAGCGTCAACCCACTTCATGTCCAGACCAGCGTCGATCAGACCAGGCATGTTGATGTCCATGAATACAGTGATGGAAGCTTCACCGGTGGTGAAAGCGTTTACAACGTCGGAGGAAGCGGAGTAGTAACCAACGATGTTGTCCTTCTTTTCCTGCATCAGAGCCATAGCAGCGGAAACGTCTTCCTGGCTGCCGCCCATGTCTTCAGCCATAGCAACCAGCATGTAGGGACCAGCGGTGGAAGTCATGTCGGGCAGAATTACCATGCCAGCATACTTGTCATCGAACAGATCCTGGTAGGAAGTCGGAGCTTCCAGACCCTTTGCAGCCAGAGCAGCAGCATCGTACATGATACCGTAACGGCAGGTGGTGATCACAGGACCATAACCTTCAGCGTTTACAGCGAAGTCATACAGACCGTCCAGGCTGGTAACAACTTCGGTATCGATCTTTTCGAACAGACCTTCCTGGTTACCGATTTCTGCGAAGCTCTTGGTCAGCAGAGCGATGTCAGCGGTGGGAGCGTCCTTTTCAGCCATCAGCTTGTTCAGACGGTCGCCGTTACCGGAAGTGGGGTCAACGATGATGGTGCAGCCATATTCGTCCATGAAGCCCTGAGCAGCCTTCATCAGACCAGCTTCTGCCCAACCCCAGGTAGCAACAACTAATTCAGCTCCTTCGTAGCTAACTTCTCCACCCTGTTCTTCGGTTTCGCCGCCGCCGCAGCCAACCAGGGAGAAGATCATAACCAGAGCCAGTAAAAGTGCAAATAATCTCTTCATTTTTACTTTTTCCTTTCTTCTTTTAGATACATTTAGAAATAAATTATGCATTGGTTTTATATACACAGAGTCTTTCGGCAGGCAGATATACCAGAACAGGTTTGTCTGCTTCCAGCTCTATATATTCGTTTGCAGCGGGATAGATGACTTCGTCGAAACATCCCTTCACTTCCAGACGGGTGGTGTGGCCCTTGTAAGTGGCCGCCTGCATCTGACCTTCCACAACGTTTTCACCGGCTTCAGAAACCAGTTCCATGTGTTCGGAGCGGGTTGCCAGAGTTACCGGTGCGCCGGGTTCGATGCCTTCCGCAGCTTCGGCAGTGACCATGATGGTCTTACCGCTGCAGGTCACCGGACGCTTTCCATTGACAGCTTCGCCGCCCATGGTTCCCTTGATGAAGGTGGAGAAGCCCATGAAGTCCGCGATGAATTCGCTGTTGGGCTTGTCGAAGATTTCATAGGGGGAGCCAACCTGTAAGATCTGACCGGCATTCATAACGATAACGCGGTCAGCCAGGGATACGGCTTCTTCGTGGTCGTGGGTAACGATGATGGTGGTGATGCCCAGTTCCTTCTGGATTCTCTTGATTTCCACCTGCATTTCCACACGCAGCTTCGCGTCCAGGTTGGACAGCGGTTCATCCAGAAGCAGGATGGAGGGGCGGGTCACCAGCGCACGGGCTAAAGCCACACGCTGCTGCTGGCCGCCGGATAATTCTCTGGGGTAGCGCTTTTCCAGACCGAAGAGCTTTACCAGACTCAGGATCTCGCTGACACGCTGTTCGATTTCAGCCTTGGGCAGCTTCTGCAGCTTCAGACCGAAGGCTACGTTTTCAAACACGGTCATGTGGGGGAACAGCGCGTAGTTCTGGAAGAAGATCCCCACGTTTCTCTTGTAGGGAGGGATCTTTCCCATTTCCTTACCGTCCACGAAGATGGAACCTTCGGTGGGAGCGGTGAAGCCGGCAATCATGCGCAGGGTAGTGGTCTTACCACAGCCGCTGCCGCCCAGCAGGGCGATCATTTCGCCGTCGGCTACGTCTAAATTGAAATTGTTAACGGCGGTGAAGTCGCCGAATCTTTTTGTAATATTTTTTAATACTAAAGTTGCCATTCTATTTTCCTCCCGGTTACTTCATGAACATATCCAGTCCAACAAACTTATCCATCGCCACGATGATGATCAGCGAGCCCAGGATCAGCAGCGTGGAGATTGCCGCCAGAGTGGGGTCGAAGGTCAGTTCCATGTAGTTCATGATACGGATGGGTAAGGTAACAAAGCGGGGAGAGGACAGTAAGCTGCTCAGCGCTACTTCATCGAAGGAGTACAGGAACGCTAAGATACCGCCGGAGACGATCCCGGGCTTTGCTAAGGGAATGGTGACCTTGAAGAACACCTGAATGGGGTTTGCACCCAGAGAAGAAGCCGCATCTTCCAGAGTCCAGTTGAACACGTGGAGGACGGATACGGTGTTTCTTACAATGTAGGGCAGGATGATGATCAGATGACCGATGAAGATTCGGGTCATACCGGTCACGCCGCCGATCTGGCTGTACACCTGTAACAGTACAAAGGAGAACGCGATGCTCGGTACGTACATGGGAGAGGTGAAGTAGTTCAGCAGAATGTTCTTTCCCTTGAAGTTGTAACGACAGATGCTCAGTGCACCGAAGACGCCTAAGAAGACGTCGATGGCGGTTGCCAAGATACCCACCTTCAAGCTGTTCACCAGACCGCTCATGAACTTCCCGGTCCCTGTGAAGATATTGGCATACCAACGCAGAGAGAAGCCCTGGGGCGGGAAGGTGATGACTGCCGTGGGGGTAAAGGATACGATAATGATAATGAGCAGAGGAGCCACCAGGAAAATCATGACCAGGATGGCTACGATCTTACATAATAAGTTTACATGTCCATCACGCATTTTTTCCGCCTCCCATTCTCTTCATATACTTCGCTGTGCTCAGAGTCACCAGGAGTTGTACCAGAAGGATCACAGCCAGCAGGATGTAACTGATGGCAGCTGCAGCGCCCCAGTCGAAGCTGACGTTGATTTCCTGAACGACCATGGTGGCCATCATACGGAACTTGGAGCCGCCCAGCAGCTTCGGTGTTACGTAGGAGGTCATGCTCATGGTGAAGACCAGTACGCAGCCGGAGATGATACCGGGGGTGCTCAGGGGGAATACCACCTTAGCAAAGGTCTGCAGCGGGTTGGCGCCCAGACTGTACGCGGCGTATTCCACGTTGGGGTCGATGCTCTGAAGAACGCCCAGAAGAGCCAGTACCATGTAGGGGATCAGCAGATGGATCATACCTACGATAACGGCAAACTCGGTGTTCAGCATCTTTAAGGGTTCGGAGATCAGTCCGATGCCCAGTAAGAACTGGTTTACGATCCCTTTCTGACCCAGCAGTACCATCCATCCGTAGGAACGGACAACGGCGCTGACCAGGAAGGGGAAGAGGATGATGATGATCATCACTTTTTTCATTCTGGACTTACTTCTTGCCATGAAATAGGCGGTGGGGTAACCCAGAACCAGGGACACCACGGTGGAAATCAGCGATACGCGAACGGTGGTCCACAGAATGTCCAGATAGAAGGGATCCGTGAAGAAGTCCACGAAATCCGCAAATCCATTTTCCGAAATGGTCTTCACTAAAATGTAGACCATGGGGATGATGAAGAATACCAGCAGAGCCAGAGAAGCCGGCAGAGCCAGTAAGATTGCCTGACGTTTCCGATCCATTATTTTACCTCCTGTACTTCTTCGATCACAGAGATAAACTTTTTATTTGCCACGTCCAGGAGACCCTTATCGGTACACTTGATCTCCGGAGATACCGCCAGAGGCATGGTAGTAAAGAAGGACAACGGACGGGAATGACGGAAGCCTAAGCGTTCGCAATTATGTAAGAACATGTCCAGACGTTCCTGCAGAAGCTCCATGGGAGTTTCGCAGAGGAGGCCAGCCAGCGGAAGGGGGATCAGGTTCAGGACCATACCGTCTTCCACCACGCAGATACCGCCGCCAGCTTCGATGATGGCATTGGCAGCAACCTTCATGTTCTTCGGATCGGTTCCGTATACCGTCAGATTATGACAGTCGTGACCATAGGTCAGGGCAACCGCTCCGCGGAAATCACCTACGCCTTCCACCAGGCCCAGACCCATCTGGTCTCTTCCGTAGCGGTTGATGACTGCCATGGTGAGATAGCCGTCGGTGTTCAGCTTTGCTTTTCCTTCTTCCATCAGTTCCAGAGGAAGGATCGCTTCTTTATGTTTTGTGCGCACGCCCACACCGTCCTGATAGATGATGTTGACGCGGGCAGTTCCTTCTTTGAAGGTCTTGGGGACATCGCAGGTCAGAATAAAATCTTCTTCTTTCATAGGCTTTCTGTCCATGGTGTGATGCATGGATTCCGGCATCTCCACTTCGTGGAAGTCCACTAAGAAAGCACCTTTTTCAAAGACGTGGTGGCCGCCGAAGAAGACGCTGTCCGGCTGGGGATGTTCCAGATCACGAACCAGCTGAATATCAGCCTTGCGGCCGGGACAGATGGCACCTACGTCGGTGAGACGGAGACGATCAGCCGCATTGATGGTAGCGCAGCGGATTGCCGTCAGGGGATCCAGGCCCAGTTCGATGGCCTTTTCCACCACGTGGTTCAGGTGTCCATCGCGCATCAGACGCGGAAGCGGAACGTCATCGGTCACCAGACAGATGCGGTTCTGAATGGGCGCTTCGTTGATGGCCTGTACCATGGCTTCGGAGAGCATGATTTCCTGGATCTGTACGTTGAAGCCCAGAGCCAGTTCTTCCTTTAATTTTTCTGCAGTGGGAGTGGTGTGGTCACTGTCGATCCCGGTAGAACGGAAAGCCTGTAAGCGGTCGCCGGTCAGCAGAGATGCGTGGCCGTCCAAAATGACACCGCGCTGTGCACCTGCTTCGATGACCTTCAGGATTTCCTGTTCACCTGCGGCAACCCCGTTGAAGTCCATGACTTCACCGAGACCGTGGATCCCGGGGATGTCCAGAAGACGGCCCATTTCTTCGCCGTCCACTTCGTAGTTGGAGTTTTCGAAGCCCGGCAGAGAAGGAATGGTGGAGGGGGCGAAGATCAGCGCGCGGAAGGGAAGGCCTTCGGTGGCGTTCATCAGCGCTTCCACACCTTCGTGGCCCATGACATTGGCAATTTCATGGGGGTCAGCTGCCACGGTGGTGGTACCACAGGCAATGACAGCCTTTGCAAAGTTGGCCGGGATCATCATGCTGCTTTCCAGATGCATGTGTGCATCGATGAAGCCGGGGAGGGCGTAATGGCCTTCGCCGTTGATGGTGTGTTTGGCGGAATGGTGTTCCCCCAGAGTTCCCACATAAGCGATGGTATCGCCTACGATCCCGATATCCTGCAGTTTGATTTCATTGTTGAAGACGTTGACCACCTGTACGTTGCGGATGGCCAGGTCAAAGGGGATCTTTCCTAAGATCGCCTGGATTCTTTTTTCGATCATAACTGTTGGTTCTCTTTCGTTGTGTTGTTTTTGAGCATGCAAATAAAACGGACACTTTTTGTCCATGTTACAGTATATAGGATGAAGGGAAAGAAATCCAGATTTTTTGACAGATTATCTTGTGAAATCTTTTTAATTTGATACAATATGGGTGAGTTTACGAACGTTGAGACTTAAATTGAGAATGGATTTTCGTATTTTTATTATGAGTTGTAATATAAGGAGCAGAATTATGATGACAAAAGAACAACTGAAAGCCCAGGTCATTGCCAATATCGATGCCAATAAGGATAAAATCATCGCTATCGGCGAACAGATCTTTGCCAATCCGGAACTGGGATTCAAAGAATTCAAAACCTCTCAGCTGGTGAGAGAAACCTTGGATGAACTGAAGATTCCTCACGAAGACAATCTGGCGATCACCGGTGTGAAGGGGAACTTAAAGGGACGCAAGTCCGATGTCCGCGTTATGGTCATGGGGGAACTGGACGCTGTGGTTTGTCCGCTTCATCCCCAGGCAGATATGACCACCGGTGCAGCTCACAGCTGCGGCCATAACTCCCAGATCGCCACCATGTTAGGGGCAGCCTTCGGACTGGCTCCCGTGGCTGACCAGCTGGACGGCGACGTTGCCTTCGTGGCGGTTCCCGCAGAAGAATACGTGGAGCTGGAATATCGTCAGAGATTGAAGGATGACGGAAAGATCTTCTTCTTCGGCGGAAAGCAGGAATTCATCCGTCTGGGCGTACTGGACGATATCGATATGGGTATGATGATCCACTCCCACGCCAACCAGACCGACAGAAAGTTCCTGATCGGCTGCGACAGCTCCGGTTTCATCGGTAAGCTGATCCGCTTCACCGGAAAGGAAGCCCATGCAGGCGCCCGTCCCTTCGATGGAATCAATGCGCTGAACGCTGCAGCGCTGTCCTTACTGGCTGTGAACTCCCAGAGAGAAACCTTCCGTGAAAAGGACCGTATCCGTATCCATCCCATCATCACCAAAGGCGGTGATCTGGTGAACATCGTTCCCGCAGACGTTCGCATGGAAACCTATGTAAGAGGTACCAATCTGGAAGGTATTCTGGACGCTTCCGACAAGGTGAACCGTTCTCTGAAGGGTTGTGCTTACGCCATCGGTGCAGAGGTGGAAGTGGACGAATTGCCGGGTTATCTCCCGCTGATCCAGGATCCGTCCATTTCCAAGTTGTTTGCGGATAACGGCATCGAACTGCTGGGGGAAGACACCAACATCTACGGCGAAGAAGTAATGGGTTCCACCGATGCTGGTGACATCAGCTCTGTGATGCCCTTCGTACATATGTCCACCGGCGGTTACACTGGAGATGCTCACAGCAAGGACTTCTTCATTACCGACAAGGAAATGGCCTATGTGATGCCGGCAAAGGCCATGGCCATGACCGTCATCGATCTGCTGTGGAACGATGCAGAAGAAGCGAAGAGAATCAAGGAAACCACCACTCCGAAGATGACCAAGGAAAGCTACATGGACTTCTGGAACAGATTCTGTGAAGGCAATGTGGATAAGGGTGAGTTCTAAAAAAGAAATAAAAAGAGCGATCGCTCGATTGACTGATATTAGCCAATCGGACGATCGCTCTTTGATTTTTTGAATTAATATCCGGACTTGTTTCCGTTGGGCTGGCCGTAGGACTTGAAGCGTTCCATAACG
>JAFOGM010000137.1 GCA_017386805.1 Bacillota bacterium | reverse complement strand
GATCTTTATGAAACGAACTGTCGTTGGTATTCTGGCTCACGTGGACGCCGGAAAAACCACGTTATCGGAAGCGCTGCTCTATACCTGCGGCGCCATAAAAAAACAAGGTCGTGTGGACCATCAAAACGCCTTTCTGGACAACAATGAGATGGAGCGCGAACGTGGGATCACGATTTTTTCCAAACAAGCGGTCCTCCCGCTATCCGAGGATCTGGAGATCATGCTTCTGGATACCCCTGGCCATGTGGATTTCTCCACGGAAATGGAACGAACCCTTCAGGTACTGGACTATGCTATTTTAGTGATCAGTTGTACCGATGGAGTTCAAAGCCACACACAAACTCTCTGGAAGCTCTTACAGCGCCACAAGATTCCCACTTTCCTGTTTATCAACAAAATGGACCTGGCAAACGCTGACCGCGATCTCGTGATGAAAGACCTGCAGACCCGCCTGGACGATGGCTGCATCGCCTTCCCCTCAGAAGACTTCCGTCAGTCTGATCTTCCCGGAAGCGACGAGTTTCTCGAATCTGTTGCCATGCGCGACGAAGCCCTCCTCAATCACTATTTGGAACAGGCAACCGTCCCCGCTGCCGCGGTGACGGCTCTGATCGATAGTCGTTCCCTCTTCCCCTGCTTCTTTGGAGCAGCGCTGAAACTGGACGGTGTTGCGGAGTTTGTGGCTGCGCTGCAGCGGTTTATCCATCCGCCCATCTATGGCGAAGCCTTTGCTGCCAAAGTCTATAAGATCGGCCGTGATGCGCAGGGAAACCGTCTGACCTGGATGAAAATCACCGGTGGTATACTGAAAGTCAAAGATGTCCTGCGAAGCGGACCGGAAGAACGGGATCCCTGGGAAGAAAAAGTGGATCAGATCCGTATTTATTCCGGTACAAAATATCAGGCAGTAGATCAGCTGGAAGCCGGCGCCGTATGCGCTGTGACCGGTCTGACACGAACCATCGTTGGACAAGGCCTGGGAGAAGAACTTTCCTCTCCGGCGCCTCAGTTGGCACCGGTCATGACTTATCAGGTGCTTCTGAATAACTCCAACGACTATCAGGGCGCCTATTTGAAATTAAAACAATTGGAGGAAGAAGATCCTCAGCTTCATATTACCTGGAATTCCCGTCTGAAGGAAATCCACATTCAACCCATGGGACTCGTACAGCTTGAGATCCTGAAACGACTGATTTCAGAGCGGTTCCAGCTGGATGTGGACTTTGGGTCCGGAAACATCGTCTATCGTGAGACCATTGCCGCTCCCGTGGAAGGCATTGGACATTTCGAGCCCTTGCGCCACTATGCCGAAGTGCATCTTCTTATGGAACCAGCCAAGCGAGGAAGTGGTCTCCACTTCACCACGGATTGCAGTACAGACCTCCTGGATCTGAACTGGCAGCGTCTGATCATGACTCATCTGTTGGAAAAAGAACATCTGGGTGTCCTGACCGGCTCTCCCATTACCGATATGCGGATCACCGTTATCGCAGGACGAGCTCACAACAAACACACCGAAGGCGGTGATTTCCGCCAGTCCACCTACCGGGCCATTCGCCAGGGACTTCGCCAGGCTACATCGATTCTGTTAGAACCTTGGTATCAGTTCCGTCTGGAAGTTCCCAGCAGCGCTGTGGGTCGGGCCATGACTGACATCCAGCGAATGAACGGAACTTTCGATCCACCAGAAACTCAGGGTGACTTCTCCATCCTTACAGGATCCGCCCCGGTCGCTACCATGCGGGATTATATGGCAGAAGTTACCGCCTACACCCGCGGCGAAGGACGTTTATTCTGTACAGTGGATGGCTATAAGCCCTGTCACAATCAGGAAGATGTGATCCGGGCCCGAGGCTACGATCCCGATGCGGATCTGGATAATCCCTCCGATTCTGTCTTTTGTTCGCATGGTGCAGGTGTTATTGTGAAATGGGATCAGGTTCGGGAATATGCCCACGTAGACAGCGGTCTTCGCTGGAACAAACCTGCCGTTCAGGAAACAGATACACTGAATGTCAGTCGTTCCCTCTCCTATTCCGGAACTGCCAAAGAAGACGAAGAATTGATGCGGATCTTCGAAAAAACTTATGGTCAGATCCAGAGAAAAACCATGCCGCCGAAAATGAATCCCTTGAAAAAGATCGAAGAACCGCACCAGCTTTCCATGGAAAAAGAAGCGGAATATCTGCTGGTGGATGGATATAACATCATTTTCGCCTGGGAGGAATTAAAAACTCTCGCAGCAGACAATATCGAAAGTGCCAGAAATGCTTTGATCGAGATTCTGGCCAATTACCAAGGATTCCAAAAGTGTGAAGTCATCCTTGTCTTCGATGCTTATAAAGTAAAACAAAACCCCGGTTCCGTGGTGAAACATGGCGGTTTATACGTGGTCTATACTAAAGAAGCAGAAACTGCTGACGCTTACATTGAAAAAACCACCTACGAATTAGGAAAAAAGCATCACGTTCGCGTTGCCACCTCTGACCGACTGGAACAGATGATTATCTTAGGTCACGGCGCTGTCCGTGTTTCTGCCCGGGAATTCCACGACGAGATCGAACGGGTAAAAGGACGAATTGCTACCCTGATCCAAATCAATAACGATACCAACCGCGAATCCAACAAATTAAAACATCGCGCCACCATCGTTACCGATCAAAAATAACAAAAGCGAGGATTTGATTCCTCGCTTTTTTCATGCAATTTTATTTTCTGGCAAGTGCTCCATTGACCTTTTCCACCAGGGCCTTCACATAGGCAGTCCCTGCTTCCCAGTCTCTGTTCTTCACAGCTTCCTTAGGCAGCATATTGCTTCCCAAACCTGCGCCAATACAACCTCTCTGAATAAATTCTTCAATGTTGTCGGGATTGACTCCACCGATGGCCACATAATCCGTGTTATCGAAGGGGCCTTTGAGGCTCTTTACATAGGACATGGGCATATCGCCTGCAGGGAACAACTTGATCACATCAAATCCATAGCTGACACAAACAGATACATCCGTAGGAGTCAATCCACCGGGCATCATAGGAATTCCGTTATCGCGGCAATACTCCAGCACCGGAGCGTCGGTAGACGGTGCCAGAAGAAAATGTGCGCCGGCGTCGATTGCCGCCTTGGCACGTTCCACATTGATGGCAGTCCCTGCACCGACCAGGATTTCATCGCCAAAATGTTCCTTCAGCGTACGGATTTGTTCCAGAGCATCCGGTGTATTCAGAGCAATTTCAAAGAAAGAGACGCCTCCCTTTTTGATTGCATCCACATAAGGGATCAGAATTTCTGCAGGTACATTTCTCAGAATCGCTAAAAGCGGATTTTTTTCAATGATTTCTCTCATATTCATTGCACGTTCCTCCCATCGCTTAACGGTAAATTTCTTTTTCGGACTGCATCTTCATCTCCAGCTGCTTTCTGGACGGATATCCTTCGATATCTCCAGGCGTTTCCGTAGCCAAAGCACCGGCAATGGCAGCCATACGGCCGCATTCCGCCAAGGGCTTTCCTTCTAAAATTCCACAGAGAAAACCGGCATTAAACGCATCTCCTGCACCGATGGGATCCACCGGTCTGCAGGGATACGGAGCCATAAATTCCATGGAATCCTGATCTGCTACCCAGGCCCCATTTCCACCGTCTTTGACAGCGATATACTTTACGCCTTTCTCCCTCAGAATACCAACGATTTCTTCCGGATCAGAGATTCCCAGGATCTGTTCTGCTTCATCTTTTCCTAACAGAGCAATATCGGCTTTATATAACAGTTCTTTCATCAAAGAACTGTAATCCCGATCCTTCCACAGTTTCTTTCGAATATTGGGGTCGAAACTGAGCATCATGTTATTTTTCTTTGCGAATTCCGCCATAGCAATACAGGTTTCTTCACAGGACTTGCTCAGTACAGGAGTGATCCCCGTCAGATGAATGATCTTTGCACTGGCTAAATATCCTTCGTCCAGATCATCTGGGCACAGATGACTGGCTGCAGAATTTTCACGGTAATAGTAAACCTTGGTTTCCCCATTCCCCATTTCTTTCAGCATCAGACCGGTTCTATGAGCTTCATCTATGATCACGTTCTGACAATCCACACCTTCTCCTCGTGTGGCATTCAGAACAAAAGCTCCCATTTCATCCTCGCCCAGACGGCTGATCCATCCGGCAGTATGTCCCATTTTGCAGATACCTACGGCAACGTTGCTTTCCGCTCCGGCCATTCGCAGTTTATAATCAGACACATAACGTAAAGGTCCTTGTTCTCTGGGACTCATTACCGCCATGGTTTCACCGGCAGTGATTATTTCAGGCATCTCCTTACCTCCCTATGGTTTCGTACATGCTTCTAATGCATTTTACTAACATCGATTCCATTATAACACATAACTTTCTATCTTTGTACGAAAAACGGACCCTGTTCTTACGAACAGAGTCCGTTGATTTTAATGTATTACTCTACGCTATGCGCCCAAGATTACTTGTTCTTGATTGCAGCCTGAGCAGCAGCCAGTCTTGCAATGGGAACACGGAACGGGGAGCAGGATACGTAGGTCAGACCTACCTTGTGGCAGAATTCTACGGAAGACGGGTCACCACCGTGTTCACCGCAGATACCCAGCTTGATGTCAGGTCTGGTCTTCTGGCCCAAAACTACGCCCATTTCAACCAGC
This sequence comes from Bacillota bacterium, assembly GCA_017386805.1. GTDB lineage: Bacteria > Bacillota > Clostridia > Peptostreptococcales > Anaerovoracaceae > RGIG446. The sequence continues at coordinate 3,327 of JAFOGM010000137.1, read as the reverse complement.
TTACCAATACCTTCCTGGTCCAGCTTAGCGAACGGATCGGATTCGTAGATCTTGTTTGCATAGTAGGAATCCAGGAACTTACCAGCGTCGTCTCTGGAGAAGCCGAAGCCCATCTGAGTCAGGTCGTTGGTACCGAAGGAGAAGAATTCAGCTTCCTTCGCGATTTCGTCAGCCAGCAGAGCAGCTCTGGGGATTTCGATCATGGTACCAACCATGTACTTCAGAGCAACGTCGCTGTTAGCGATGATTGCATCGGCAGTGTCGGTAACGATCTTCTTAACGAACTGCAGTTCCTTCAGATCGCCGATCAGCGGGATCATGATTTCGGGAACTACCTTCCATTCGGGATGTCTTCTCTGAACGTTGATTGCAGCTTCGATTACAGCGGTGGTCTGCATTTCAGCGATTTCAGGATAGGTAACAGCCAGACGGCAGCCTCTGTGACCCATCATGGGGTTCACTTCGTGCAGACCAGCGATTACAGCTTCCAGTTCAGCAACTTCCATCTTCATTTCCTTAGCCAGTGCAGCGATGTCTTCTGCATCGGTGGGAACGAATTCGTGGAGAGGCGGATCCAGGTAACGGATGGTAATATCGTAACCTTCCATAGCTTCGTACAGAGCTTCGAAGTCTTCTCTCTGCATTACCAGCAGCTTAGCCAGTGCAGCCTTTCTCTGTTCAGCAGTCTTGGAAACGATCATTTCACGGATTGCGGGGATTCTTTCGGGATCGAAGAACATGTGCTCGGTTCTTACCAGACCGATACCTTCTGCACCGAACTTACGAGCCTGAGCAGCATCTCTCGGAGTATCAGCATTGGTTCTTACCTTCAGAACGCGATACTTGTCAGCCCACTGCATCAGTCTGTCGAAGTTACCGGAGATGGAAGCTTCTACAGTTTCGATCGCTTCACCGTAGATGTTACCGGTGGAACCATCCAGGGAGATGAAGTCGCCTTCCTTGAATACCTTACCACCCAGGGTGAAGGTCTTAGCTTCTTCGTCGATTACGATTTCACCGCAACCGGATACGCAGCAGGTACCCATACCACGAGCAACTACTGCAGCGTGAGAGGTCATACCACCACGAACGGTCAGGATACCCTGAGAGTAGTGCATACCTTCGATATCTTCAGGAGAGGTTTCCAGACGAACCAGGATAACCTTTGCGCCCTTCTTGGTTGCCCATTCGGTAGCGTCTTCAGCAGTGAAGACAACCTGACCGCAAGCAGCACCAGGGGAAGCAGGCAGAGCAGAACCGATGGGCTTAGCAGCCTTCAGAGCCTTAGCGTCGAACTGCGGGTGCAGCAGAGCGTCCAGCTGCTTCGGGTCGATCATGCAAACAGCTTCTTCTTCAGTGATCATGCCTTCGTCTACCAGGTCGCAAGCGATCTGCAGAGCAGCAGCAGCGGTTCTCTTACCGTTTCTGGTCTGCAGCATGAACAGCTTACCTTCTTCGATGGTGAATTCCATGTCCTGCATGTCTCTGTAGTGCTTTTCCAGAGTTTCAACGATGTTTACGAACTGTTCGTAAACTGCAGGGTTCTGTTCCTTCAGCTGGTCAATGGTCAGCGGAGTACGAACACCAGCAACTACGTCTTCACCCTGAGCGTTCATCAGGTATTCACCGTACAGCTTCTTTTCACCGGTGGACGGGTTTCTGGAGAATGCTACACCGGTACCAGAGGTTTCACCCATGTTACCGAATACCATTTCCTGTACGTTTACAGCGGTACCCCAAGAACCAGGGATATCGTTCATTCTTCTGTAGTAGATCGCTCTGGGGTTGTTCCAGGAACGGAATACAGCCTTAACAGCGCCCATCAGCTGGTCAACGGGATCAGACGGGAAGTCTGCGCCAACCTTAGCCTTATATTCAGCCTTGAACTGTTCAGCCAGAGTCTTCAGATCTTCAGCAGTCAGTTCGGTATCCAGCTTAACACCCTTAGCTTCCTTCATTTCGTCGATCAGCTTTTCGAAGTAAGCCTTACCTACTTCCATAACTACGTCAGAGTACATCTGAATGAAACGACGATAAGAGTCATAAGCGAATCTGGGGTTTCCAGTCTTCTTAGCGAAGCTTTCAACTACAGTATCGTTCAGACCCAGGTTCAGGATGGTGTCCATCATACCGGGCATAGATGCTCTTGCACCGGAACGTACGGAAACCAGCAGCGGGTTTTCATTGTCACCGAACTTCTTGCCAGTCTGAGCTTCCAGTTCAGCGATGTAAGTCATGATTTCAGCCTTGATTTCGTCGTTGATCACTTCACCATCTTCGTAGTACTGAGTACAAGCTTCGGTGGTTACTGTGAAACCACGGGGAACAGGCATTCCCAGATTTGTCATTTCGGCCAGGTTTGCACCCTTACCGCCTAACAGTTCACCCATGGAACCGTTACCCTCTTTGAAGAGGTACACAAATTTCTTTGCCATTGGTAATATCTCCTTTCGTCTATTAGACAATTAAGTTTAAACGATTTGCATTGCCGCGTCAACCACTTTCGCCCTTGTGGTCATAAAACGCGGTGTATTTCCCATAAATGCACATCGCTTTACCAATACAGGATATTAGAACTGCATTTTTTCTTCGATGTAATTCTTCAGCTGATCCATGGGGATACGCACCTGTTCCATGGTGTCTCTGTCTCTGACAGTAACACACTTGTCTTCAGCGGTATCGAAGTCCACGGTGATGCAGAAGGGAGTACCGATTTCGTCCTGACGACGATATCTCTTACCGATGCTGCCCGGCAGATCGTAGTCTACCATGAAGTACTTGGACAGTTCAGCATGTAAGTCTTCAGCCAGTTCAGCCTGCTTCTTGGTCAGCGGCAGTACCGCAGCCTTGAAGGGAGCCAGAGCCGGATGGAACTTCATTACGACACGGGTGTCTTCCTGACCCTTACCGTCAACAACGGTTTCTTCAGAGTATGCGTTGCACAGGAACGCTAAGGTCACACGGTCTGCGCCCAGAGACGGTTCGATGCAGTACGGCAGGTACTTTTCGTTGGTCACGGGGTCAACATATCTCATGTCCTGACCAGAGTGTTCGTGGTGCTGCTTCAGGTCGAAGTCAGTTCTGTCTGCAATACCCCACAGTTCGCCCCAACCGAACGGGAACAGGAATTCGATGTCGGTGGTTGCATTGGAGTAGTGGGACAGTTCTTCCTTTTCGTGGTCTCTCAGACGGATCTTATCCATATCCATGCTCAGAGCCTTTAACCAGTTAACGCAATAATCCTTCCAGTACAGGAACCATTCCATATCGGTACCAGGCTGACAGAAGAATTCCAGCTCCATCTGTTCGAATTCTCTGGTACGGAAG
>JAFOGM010000136.1 GCA_017386805.1 Bacillota bacterium | reverse complement strand
AGTTTGAAAATGCTGTCTGCTATGTGGATTCTAAGAGCGCTTCCACTGGGGAACTGATGCTGCAGCTGCTTCTGGAGATGGGTGTGGAAATCACATCGTTCATGGCAGATGCACTGTACGCAGCTATCACCACCGATACCGGAGATTTTCGATTCAGCAACGCTTCCAAAGAAACTCACGAAGCGGTGGCCATGCTCTATGATTTCGGCCTGGATCATGCGAAGGTTTGCAACGAAATCTACGATAACGAGCGCATGGAAAAACTGCGGATGCATTCTCTGGCCATCGCCGACATGGAGATGATTGCCGGAGGCAAGGCGAACATCGTCTGTGTGACCCAGGAAATGCTGAAGAAGAGCGGTGCGGAAATGTGGGAGACCGAGGGTCTCATCGACACCATGCGAACCATTGCCGGCGTTGAAATTTCAGCGCTGTTAAAGGAAGACGAACCGGAAAAAATCAAGATCAGTCTGAGAGCCAAGAGCTACGGCGAAGTTCTGACCATTGCCAACAGCTTCCAGGGGGGCGGCCACAAAAAGGCAGCCGGTGGTACTATCCACAAGACCATAGGCGAAGCGAAGGCTCTGGTGAAGACCGCTGTGGAACAGTGGTTCGAAGCGTATAACGTACAAAAATAGGAGGAAGTATGAACGCCATTATCAACTTACTGAAGCCGGCGGGAATGTCCTCCCATGATGCTGTATATCTTCTGAGAAAGCTGACCGGCTTTAAGCACATCGGTCACACCGGTACATTGGATCCCATGGCTGCCGGTGTTCTTCCGCTGTGTCTCAACAGCGCGGCCCGTATTAACGAATATCTGGATATGGACCGAAAGACTTACCGCTGTGAGATGATCCTGGGGCTGACGACAGAGACCATGGATATCTGGGGCGAGGTGGTGGAAGACCGCAGAGATCAGGTTCAGGGAATTACGGAAGATGACATCCGCAAGGCCATGGAACCCATCAACGGTCTGATTTTACAGACTCCGCCCAAATATTCCGCTGTCCGCATCGACGGACGCCGCCTGTACGATTACGCCCGCAGTGGGGATGAAGTCAAGATCCCCAAGCGTCCGGTGGTGATCTACAGTCTGGATCTGGTGAGCTATGATCCGGAAAAGGGAAGAGTTATGTTTGACGTGGTTTGTTCCAAAGGAACCTACATCCGTTCCATTTGTCATGACGTAGGTCAGACTCTGGGTGTGGGAGCTACCATGAGTTTTCTGGTGAGAAGCGCCACCGGTGCCTTCACTCTGGAAAATGCGGTAACTCCGGAACAGCTGCAGGAAGATTGGACGAAGTATGTGATGCCTGCGGATCTGCCCCTTCCTCATCTGGGAAGACTGGATCTGCGTCAGGGCCGCGGTGCCTGGTTCTCCAACGGCGGTTGGCTCATGGCCAGCGACCTGGTGAACAAGGAAGAGCCGGGGGTGAAGATCACGGATGAAGCAGTGATGAAGCACATCGGTGTGGATGAAAAGCTGCTGAATTCCTACCGCGTCTATGAAGACGGAGTCTTCCTGGGAACGGCTCTGTGGAAAGCAGATCAGAAGAAATATATTGCTGATAAGGTATTCCGACATGAAGGTTTTTAAAAGCTTAGACGAAATCAAAAATATTGAGGCTACTGCCACAGCGTTGGGCAACTTCGATGGTGTCCATCTGGGCCATCAGGAGCTGATCCGCGAAGCGGTGAAGCAGGCCAGAGAAAAGGGCCTGAAGAGCGCTGTGTTTACATTTTCCAATCATCCGAAAAACGTGATTTCCGGAACCAATATGGTGAAGAATATCATTTATAACGATGAGAAGGAAGAAATTCTGGAATCCATGGGTGTGGACTATCTGTTCTCTTTGGACTACACCAAAGAGTTCGGAAGCCTGTCTCCCCAGGAGTTCACGGCAGAGCTTCTGGTAAAGCACTTCCGTGTGAAGCATGTGGTCTGCGGATTCAATTACCGCTATGGCTACAAGGCTCAGGGTGATTCCCAGACACTGATCGAACAGGGCTGTATTTTGGGCTTCGATGTATCCGTCATGGATGCCGTATCTCTGGAAGGATCCGTGGTCAGCAGTACGCTGATCCGCGGGCTGATTGCCCAGGGCGAAATGGAGGAGTGTTCCCGT
>JAFOGM010000135.1 GCA_017386805.1 Bacillota bacterium | reverse complement strand
GTCACAAGCTTTTCCAGCGACCAGGCCGCATTGGCCGGGCTGGTGGACGGCAGTTTCACTGCAGGTAGATCTGTCATTCCTGCACAGTATTTCTGATACAGATCCCAGGCCTTTCCGCCGTTGAGAAAGATGGTCTTCACGGGAGCCTGACGCAGGATGACCGATAGGTCTGCCGGTGTCACATTTTTGATGGAACTGTCCGACGAGCCGATGATGTCACAGCTTTGGACCACGTCCCAGATGGCGATTCCGTGTTCCAAAAGCATCGCCTTCTTTTCGGCAATCGTCGCCGGCGGCTCCGTTTTACAGATCTTCGCCAGGACCTTCCAGAAGCGGTTCTGGGGATGGTGATAGTAGAACTGTCCCTCTCTGGACTTCACCGAAGGCAGCGTTCCCAGGATCAGGATGCGGCTACGTTCATCAAAAATTGGTTCAAATTCATGTGTGATATGTTGATAATTTTGAGTGTTCATAGTTTTATACTATACCTTTTTCGGCTGATTTGCAATCACAGGAACAAAGACCAAAGTTTTTTCAAAAAAATGTCTTTTTTTAGGCATAGATTTCTTTACACGAGCCAGACTTTCATTTATAATAGTTATGTTATTGGGAGTAAACACAAGATACTGTGTCTCATATAACTTTTTACCTGTACAGTATATATTTTTAATAAAGAAAGGATGGTCATCATTTATGGAAAGAATGATTGGTACCGTTTCCAGAGGCGTTCGTGCTCCTATTATCCGCGAAGGCGACAATCTGGCTGAAATCGTTGTAGATTCCGTTGTTAAGGCTTGTGCTTCTGAAGGCATCGAATTTAACGACAGAGATATCGTAGCTGTTACCGAAGCTGTTGTAGCAAGAGCTCAGGGTAACTACGCTTCCATCGACGACATCGCTCAGGACGTTCGTGAAAAGCTGGGCGGCGAAACCATCGGTGTTATTATGCCGATCCTGAGCCGTAACCGTTTCTCCGTATGTCTGAAGGGGATTGCCAGAGGCGCTAAGAAGATCGTTCTGCAGGTTAGCTACCCTTCCGACGAAGTTGGTAACCACCTGATCGACATCGATCTGCTGGATGAAAAGGGTATCAACCCCTACACCGACGTTCTGACTGAAGCTCAGTACAGAGAACTGTTCGGTAAGGTATACCATCCCTTCACCGGTGTTGACTATCTGGAATTCTATTCCGAACTGATCCGTGAACAGGGCGCTGAAGTTGAAATCGTTCTGTCCAACGATCCCAAGACCATTCTGAACTACACCGATAAGGTTCTGACCTGCGACATCCACTCCAGAGCTCGTACCAAGAGAATCCTGGCTAAGGCTGGTGCTGCTGTAGTTTGCAACTTAGAAGACATCATGACCGCTTCCGTAAACGGTTCCGGTTTCAACCCGAACTACGGTCTGTTAGGTTCCAACAAGGCTACCGAAGATACCGTTAAGCTGTTCCCCAAGGACTGCGATGAATTCGTTGCTGACGTTGCTGCTCGTATGAAGGACGCTACTGGTAAGAACATCGAAGTTATGGTATACGGCGACGGCGCATTCAAGGATCCCATCGGTAAGATTTGGGAACTGGCTGACCCCGTTGTATCCCCCGCTTACACTCCTGGTCTGGAAGGCCAGCCCAACGAAGTTAAGCTGAAGTATCTGGCTGACAACGACTTCGCTGACCTGAGCGGTGATGAACTGAAGGCTGCGATCTCCAACTACATCAAGAACAAGGATTCCGACCTGAAGGGCAACATGGTTTCCCAGGGTACCACTCCTCGTCGTCTGACCGACCTGATCGGTTCTCTGTGCGACCTGACCTCCGGTTCCGGAGACAAGGGTACTCC
>JAFOGM010000013.1 GCA_017386805.1 Bacillota bacterium | reverse complement strand
GTAACTACAAGGTCAAGAGGTTTTCGTTGTTTTTTAAGGGATAAGGGACGCATCGCTTATTAACGATGATTAGTAAGCACCGCGTAAACGCGGTAGTATTCGTGCATGTCACCGGTACTGTAATCGTTGATGCTTTGGCGGCCATAGACAGGTCCGGCCAAAGTCAGGCCCTGTTCTTCCGCATAACGGATCAGAGGAGCCAGCATCACGTTCCAGTCATCATCGTATTTCACCACGGTGAAGAGGCAGCGTTCTGCACTTTCTTCCATGTATTCCCCTTCTTTTGGATGGAAGTCCAGGTCTTCCGCTAAGCTCTGGTCCAGGACCACATAGCGAGAGACGGTCACCGGATCGGCGGTGACGTTGCAGTAGAAGGAGAAGGTGGCGAAGAAGGAGAGCTCCTTGGGCCAGGGAACGAACTGGCGGCGGGAGTAGCCTGCCACCGGCTTGATCATGGCTTTCTTGTGGATCAGAACGGCCGGCATGGGTCGGATATCGAAGCGATCCATGTGGTCCAGAGATTGTTGATGGAATTCTTCCCAACGGTCCAGTTTGATTTTGGACTGCTGAAGTCGCTGGATCTGTTGTTCCACTTCGCTTTTGCGCTGATTGATCAGAGCTGTCACGTCGTCGGGATCCATTCCGTCCAGGATCCGGTGGATATCGGCAATAGGAATCCCGATATCGCGGTAGAACAGCAGGTCGGTCAACGTCAAAATGTCAGACATCGTATATTGACGATAGCCGTTTTCCGGATTTTTGACCGGGGACAGGAAGCCTTCCTTTTCGTAATAGCGGAGGGTTTCTTCTCTGACACCGAATAATTTTGCTACGTGACCGATGCGTAATTCCATGATAAAGTGGAGTTCCTTTCTGTGATACAGCGGATTTGATTATTCCTGTTCGTCCTCCAGCATCCGGTAGCCGATGCCTACTTCTGTGAACAGATACTGCGGTTCCGAAGGTGTGGGCTCGATCTTGCGGCGGATGTTTGCCATGTTGACGCGAAGGATGCGGTTGTTGTCATCCACGTAGGGTCCCCAAATATTGGAGATGATGTTGGAATAAGTGATGACGCTGCCGGAATTCTGAGCCAGAAGAGAGATGATCTTGAACTCGATCTGGGTCAGATGGACGGGAACGTCGTTGACGGTGACCAGATGCTTTTCGAAGTCGATCTTCAGGCCCTTGGCGTAATAAGGACGTTTATACAAAGGTGTGGTTGTGTTCAGTTTGTTGCTGTGACGGATGACGGTACGGACGCGGGCCAGAAGTTCGGCGTTGCCGAAGGGCTTACTGATGTAGTCGTCAGCACCGAGGTCCAAAGCCAGGACTTTTTCTTTTTCCTGGGTTCTGGCAGATACGACGATGATGGGAAGGCTGCTCCAGGAACGTACCTGACGCAGAACATCCAGACCATCCATGTCGGGGAGGCCTAAGTCCAGGATCACCACATCGGGACAATGGGATGTGATGATGGATAAACCGTCTTTTGCGGAAGACGTGCACAGAACTTTATAATTCTGCGCAGTGAGAAGCTTGGAAATCAGCTTGGAAATACTGTCTTCGTCTTCAATCAATAAAATAGTGATTTTAGAATTCATCGTTAGATTCCTCCTTTGGGAGCGAGAAATAGAACTCTGCGCCGTTTTCATGATTTCTGGCGTTGATGAGCCCGCCGTGGGCTAAAATGATAGCTTTGCAGATGGACAAGCCGATCCCCATTCCTTTATGGCCATCGGAAGTGTGTTGTTCGGAATACACGGTTCCGTCGAAGATGTGAGGGAGACGGTGGGAGTCGATCCCGGTACCGAAATCGATCACATGGAACTGGACATAATTTTCCAGGTCTTCGACTTTGCAAACAATGGGGGCAGTCGTACCGGAATGGTACGATGCGTTTTCGATCAGATTCATCAGGACCTGTTCGATCAGCATAGCGTCCATGGGGACGAAAATAGGTTCGTCCGGCAGCTCTGCCAGAACGCGTACATGGGGAAGGCGCTTCTTTAAGCGGGAGATCGATTCTTCCACCACTTCTTCGGCCATTTCCGGTGTTTTGTTCAAAGCGGTATTGCTGGTCTGGATCCTGGTAATGGACAGAAGGTTTTCCACCATGTTCAGAAGCCAGTGAGAATCATCGGAAATCTGGGTGACCAGTTCGCGCTTTTCCTCTTCCGTCATATTGGCGTCGTCCTCCAGGTAGGAGTCGCTGAAGCCGATGATGGTGGTCAGCGGTGTACGCAGGTCGTGAGAAACGGCCCGAAGAAGATTTGCTCTCAATTTTTCGCGTTCCGCTTCCGCCAGGGCCTTTTCGCGTTCTGCAATGATCTGGTTCTGAACTTTCAGGTGGGATGTGAACATACTGACGATTAGGGATGTGGCCATCATGAACATAAAGGTGATGGGGTAGCCGGTCAGTGTGAAGTTCACCTTCCAGTAAGGGTAAGTAAACCAGAAATTTACGCAGATAACGCCGACCAGAGAAGCAAACAGACCGTAGTAGAAACCGTCCGTGAATTGAGCAACCGCGATCAGCGCCAGAATGTACACCAGCGAGATGTTGGCCACCCCTGCGGCCAGCTCAAAAAGAGCATAGGCAACAAAGGTCGACACGACCAGGATCATGATCGTTGTCCACCATCCCTCTGCCGTAGGCTTCTTTTTCAGGGAAGCTTTCAGTGAATCGAGAAACATAAGGGATCTCCTTGCAAGTAGGTGTGAATCCTTAGCAAAACATTTTAGTAAAGTTAAGGAATTAACATCATTATACTACGGACAACTTACAAAGAACAATGTTTCAATGGGCTAAGAATGTGTTAAGAATACTATAGAAGGAACAAACTGGTTACCGAAGGCTAACTTTTGGTTGATTATTGCTAACTGAAATGGTAATATATTCTGGGACAAAAGCCCAGTAATGGAGGAATATATGACACTGAATCTCGCAGTTATCGGAGGCGTCTATCTCATTGAAGATATGAAACTTCCGCAGAAAACAGAAAAACGCCTGGAAGCCCTGGGAATGACCCACGGAACCAAGATCCAGGTCATCAATACAAAGGATCGGGGAACCATGATCGTCAAGGTCCGCGGAACGCGGTTTGCCATCGGTCGTGATATCTCCGCCAACATCGACGTAACGGAGGTGAAGTAGGATGAACAGAGATATGACCATTGGATTCATCGGGAATCCCAATTGCGGAAAGACCACCCTGTTCAACGCCTTCACCGGAGCCAATCTGAAAGTGGCCAACTGGCCCGGTGTTACGGTGGAAAAGGTGGAAGGCGCCATGAAGTACCACAATGAGACCATCCGTCTGGTGGACCTTCCCGGAGCCTACAGTTTGACATCTTACACCATGGAAGAACAGGTTTCCCGTCAGTACATTCTCAGCGATGATGTGGATGTGATCATCGACGTGGTGGACGGTTCTTCTCTGGAACGCAACTTATATCTGACTCTGCAGCTTCTGGAACTGGGGAAGCCGGTAGTCATGGCCCTGAACATGATGGATATCGTGGAAAAGAGGGGCATGGAAATCGACACCCATCGTCTTCCGGAAATGCTGGGGATCCCGGTGATTCCCGTATCCGCAAGAAAGCGCCGCGGCCTGGACATCCTGATCCATGCGGCTGCCCATCACAAAGATGCGGACGGCCCGGACAAGCTGCAGCATAATCACGGAAATACCACCGGTCATCGTCACGACCATCACGATGAATTCGTTATGGTGTACAGTGACCTGATCGAAGACAAGATCGATGCCATCATCGATGTACTGGAAGCCAACTATCCGGACATGGTCAACTATCGTTGGCATGCCATCAAGCTTCTGGAACAGGACAAGGAAATCACAGAAAAATACTCTGTGGATCTGTCCCACATCATCGACCGAAGCTACGAAACCGATATCATCAATGAAAAGTACGACTTCATCGAAGAAGTCGTGGAAGAAGTTCTGGTCAACAAGGAAAAGAGCGTGGCCTTCACCGAAAAGATCGATAAAGTCCTGACCAACCGCTTCCTGGGCTTACCCTGCTTCCTGGGGATCATGGCCCTGGTGTTCCTTCTGACCTTCCGCGTGGGGGATTTCCTCAGCGGTTACGTGGAAACCCTGGTGGACTTCATCTCCGGCGGAATCAGCGGAGTTCTGATGGGGCTCGGTGTCAGTGACGCGCTGATGTCGCTGATCATCGACGGCGTGGTTGCCGGGGTGGGCGGTATTCTGACCTTCCTGCCCAACATCTTCGTGCTGTTCCTGGCCCTGGCTCTGTTGGAAGACAGCGGCTACATGGCCCGCGTTGCCTACGTCATGGATGGGATCATGGGCCGCATCGGCCTCTCCGGACGTGCCTTTATCCCCATGCTGCTGGGCTTCGGCTGTACCGTTCCGGCAATCATGGCTTCCCGCGCGCTGGAAGATCGCCGCGACCGCATGAGAGTCATGCTGGTGACGCCTTTCATGTCCTGCAGCGCCAGACTTCCCATTTACGTTCTGTTCTCGGAACTGTTCTTTGGCGACAAGGCTATGCTGGCGGCGTACTCCATGTACCTGATCGGTCTGGTGGTGGCCATCGGGATCTCCTTCATCGTTCACAAGGCGGATCGCAAGAGCGGTGAAAACCTGAGAATGCTGTTGATCGAGCTTCCGGAATACAAGACTCCCAGCGGCCGGACAGTGGCTATTTACGTCTGGGAAAAGGTCAAGGACTTCCTGATCAAGGCAGGGACCACCATCTTCGTGGCATCTGTCTTCCTGTGGATCCTGCTGAACTTCAATATGACCGGGTTCACCGGCGACATGGGCAACAGCTTCGGCGCTTCC
>JAFOGM010000134.1 GCA_017386805.1 Bacillota bacterium | reverse complement strand
GGGGATCCCGATCCCCGTATCCTTCACCGTCAGCTTCGCAAATTTTCCCTCACGGCTCACCTGGATCCAAACCGTTCCACCGGGACGATTGTAGCGAATAGCATTATCCAATAAGTTGTAACATACTTCCGAAATCATGGTTTCGTCACCCCAGACCGTTACAGGATCCAGCTGAGTTTTGACCATGACATAGGCCTTTTGAGCCTGCAGCTGTAAACGCTCCGCTGCGAATTGCGCCATCTGGTTCAGCGCAATGGCTTCGCAGTTGGTTTCGATTGCCGGGGAATCCAGTTCTCCCAGCCGCAGGATATCCGCGATCAAATGCAGAAGACGGCCGGATTCTTTTCGGATCCGCGCACCGAACTCTTTTACATCATCATCCTTGGCCATTCCCATCTCGATCATCTCTGCATAGCCGGAAATGGACGTCAGCGGCGTCTTCAATTCGTGAGAAACGTTGGCCGTAAATTCCTGACGAACGCGCTGATTTTCTCTCTCCTTATCTCTCTGCTGCGCCACTGCATCGGCGAAAGGCTGCAATTCTTTATACGGAATATTTTCCCGGATGGTATCGATGGACTCCGCCATGGAAGTGATGGATGCCACAATGGATCTGGTCAAGCCCAGAGACAACAGGAAGGCTGCAATTACTACCAACACCCCTACGGCCGTCATGGACGGAAAGACCTGGTTGTACACGTGATGCATAGAGCTGACCTGAAGACCCACACGTAAAATCACCCCGTCACTCAGCAGCACCGCATAATAATAGGTGTCATATCCCAACGTGGACGACGTTCTCACCGCCTCGCCGCGACCCTGTTCCAAAGCCTGAAGCACTTCTTCACGGTCCATATGGTTCCCCATAGGTCCCTGGGCATCGCTGTCGTACAAAACGTCGCCTTCTTTGGAAATCAGCGTCAATCGCATGGTTTCCCCCGGTTCCAGAACTTGTTTTAAATAGTTCGGATCATCCGTATATTCATATCCGTGTGCAATCAGTTCACAGGCCTGGCGAACGTCACTGCGGATCTGCTCATCAAAGACACTCTGAAACACATAAAGTCCCATGCAGATGCTCAGAAGCAGCGATATCAGTCCAACCAGAAACATGCGTCCCCGAATTCGTTTTTCCATAGATCACTCCTGCTGTTCTAATTTGTATCCAATGTTTCGTACGGTACGGATGTAGCTTCCGCAATCCCCCAGCTTTTGGCGCAGAGTCTTTACATGCATATCCACCGTACGGCTTTCTCCGCAGAAATCCGTATCCCAAACCGTATCCATGATCTGCTGGCGGGACATGACCTGTCCTTCATGGCGCATCAGGTATTTCAGAAGTTCAAATTCTTTGAACGTCAACTCCACCACGGTCCCCGCGGCAACCACCTGGCGGCGGTTCTCATCTAAAACGATATCTCCGCAGCGCAGTTCTTCTCCCAATTCCGTTTCTGTACTTCCCGTACGGCGCAGGACCGCTTTCACCCGGGCCACAAATTCCATGATACCGAAGGGCTTGGAGATGTAATCGTCTGCACCTCCGTTCAACCCCATGACCTTATCGATTTCACTGGTTTTAGCAGTCACCATGATCACCGCCGGATCTCCACCGGCTTCTCCCTGGCGGATTCTCTTCAAAATTTCAAAACCATCTTCTCCCGGCAGCATCACATCCAGAATCACCAATTTCGGCGGCCGCTTTTTACAAGCCTCGAAGAAACTGGCTCCATCGGGAAATTCCAGTACCGGAAGACCGCTGCTGGTCAAAGCATAGCTTTCCATTCTTCGGATATTGTCATCGTCTTCCACAATATAAATCATACGTTCACCTCAGTAACAAAACAGGGCCGCATTCTGCGGCCCCGGATCGATCATTTATACACCAAACTGTGCCTGATAGTCTTTGTACAGAGCCTGGTATTCGGATTCCATCTTTCTGCTTTCGTTCAGGAAGGCATGGACATCCATATTGTCCTGCGCACTGGTCAGCAGGGATACTGCAATATTGGAACAGTGGTCAGATACACGTTCGTAGTTGGTCAGAAGATCGGAGAACATGAAGCCCAGTTCGATGGTGCACTTGTTCATCTTCAGACGTTCGATATGACGGCCTCTCAGGATGCTCTTCAGATCGTCCACAACGTCTTCCAGCGGTTCCACGCGGATCGCCAGATCCAGATCGTTCTTTTCGAAGGCATTGATGGCCATTTCCATGATGGTCTGCACCGCTCTCTTCATCTGCTGGATTTCAACCCAGGCTTCATCGGAGAAGGTTGCTCCCTTTTCATACATTTCCTGCGCAGTTTCCATGATATTCATAGCATGGTCACTGATACGTTCGAAGTCTCCAATGTTGTGGAGCAGTTCGGTGATTTCCAGGCTGTCCTGATGGGACAGGCTGCGGTTGGACAGCTTTACCAGGTAGGAACCCAGTTCGTCTTCGTACTTGTCCACTTCATCTTCATCTGCAACTACCTGTGCAGCGATTTCCGGATCGAACTTGTCCAGCAGGGACATAGCTCGCATCATGGATGCACTGGCCAGGTTAGCCATTTCAGCAGCGATATCGTGGCATCTGCCGATTGCCACAGAAGGTGCTTCGAAGAGACGTTCGTCCAGTCTGGAGAAGACTTCCTTTTCCTCGTCTTCCGGAATGGACATGTAAGCCAGGCGTTCCAGAAGCTTATTGAAGGGCAGCATCAAACCGGTGGCAACCACGTTGAAGCAGGTGTGAACCACAGCGATATTGAATGCATTGGCCGCACCTTCCACAAAGCTGAACTTAAACACTGCGTAGAGAGAATAATACAGGATCAGGAAGGCCAGAGTACCGATCACGTTGAAGTACAGGTGAACCAGTGCAGTTCTTCTTGCATTTTTATTGGTACCCACAGAGGAAATCATGGCAGTCGCACAGGTACCGATGTTCTGACCCAGAATGATGGGGATCGCACTGCCCAGAGAAATCGCTCCGGTTGCGGATAAAGCCTGTAAGATACCTACAGATGCAGAGGAACTCTGAATGATGGCAGTTACCAGCGCACCTACCAGTACCCCCAGGATCGGGTTTTCAAACTTAACGAATAACTGCTGGAAGGCCGGAATGTCCTTCAGAGGCGCTACCGCATCGGACATGGTTTCCATACCGAACATCAGGATGGCAAAGCCCAGGAAAATGGTACCCAGATCCTTCTTCTTTCCGTTCTTCAGGAACATGTACATAACGATACCGACAGCTGCCAGGATCGGAGAGAAGGAAGAAGGCTTCAGCATCTTGATCCAGAAAGCATCACCCTGCAGACCGGTCAGGGATAAAATCCAGGAGGTTGCGGTGGTACCGATGTTAGCCCCCATGATGATACCGATGGCCTGGGACAGGCGCATCAGACCGGAGTTTACAAAACCGACAACCATAACGGTGGTTGCGGAAGAAGACTGGATCACGGCAGTAACAACAGCCCCTAATAACAGGCCTCGTACCGGTGTCTTGGAAGCGGTTTCCAAAATACCCTTCAGGCGGTTCCCTGCGGATTTTTCCAGACCATCACCCATGATGCTCATACCGTAAAGGAACATGGCTAAGCCGCCCAGCATGGAAAAGACGTTAAAAATGTCCATACGTATCAATTCTCCTTATCTTATTTGTACACGATTCTATCAATCTGCAATCTATTACAATACATTTATCATTGACACATTTATTCTGCAGAATCCATGTAAAAACGGCTGTCATTCTTATGTAAAATCCGTGTAAAATTCTAAGCTATTTTCTTCTGCTTTTCCTGTTTCTTCAGGCGGAAGTGATTTACCGCCATCATGGCGAAGAAAATCATACTGAAGTAACCGCCGATGGGATATAAGATCGCCACCAGATTGTTGAATCCGAACAAGCTCAGTCCATAGCCAGCCAGTGCGATCACATACACATAACGATTACGATTCTTCTGCGGAAGCACCGTAGTCACCCCATAAAGGCAGACAGTAGCAGCACCGAAAATTGCGATCAACAGCACAAAGGCATACACATACCCCAGCTTCGGCGACAAAGCTCTCGCAAAGCCCAGCATGGGCAGCGATACGCTTTGAGCCACTTCCGGGTTGGTCTGGGTGGTCAAATACAACAGCAGGATCACCAGGGTCAGAGCACCTGCGCCGGTGAAGGCCCCCAGTTTCGCCTGTTTCCAGTCGGAGTGACGCTGGCATTTCCCCAGAATGGGGACTGCCGCCGTCAGATTATAGGTTACGAAAGCCAGAGAAGAACTGAGCCACCCCTTGGCCAGCGGACTTTTTTCCGCATCCACCACGCCGCCGATCTGATCACCATCCCGAATCAACAGGTAGGTACAGATGATCAAAGTTCCCGCTACCAAAATCGGAGTGACTTTCTGAAGACGCTTGGAAACCACTTCAAAGCCATTGATGGCCGTCCAGACAGCCAACACCATATAGACCACACTTCCCAGAGCATGATGAACGCCGAACTGTTCTTCCAGCAGAGCGCCTCCGGCGCTGACCATGGAAAGATAGGCCATCCACAGGAAGATGGACATGATCCCGCCGATGGCTGTGGTGATCTTAGGGTTGTCCACCGGACAAACCAATTTCCCGAATTCGGCACTACCGATCATCTTTGCATTGGACACGCTGAAATACCCGAAGGTAAACAGAAAGGCCGATGCCACAGCGATACCCTTCAGTCCTTCCAGACCAAAGACCCCGAAGAACTGCCACATTTCTTTCCCGGAGGAAAACCCGGCTCCCATGAGGGTACTCATATACATCAAAGCAATTTGATAAAACTTTAGCTGAAACTCTT
>JAFOGM010000133.1 GCA_017386805.1 Bacillota bacterium | reverse complement strand
GTATTCGTCTGGCCATCGGTCTGCCGTTATACCCTGCTGACCAGCCCACCTATATTTCCAAGGGTGTGGAAGAAAGTGCCATTGCTGAAAAGGTATATGAAGATCCCCTGATCAATGTGATTCCCTTCGCATGCAATGCATGTCAGGAAACTTCCGTTGTTGTAACCGATAACTGCCGCGGTTGTCTGGCTCACCCCTGTACTTCCGTATGTCCGGTTGGTGCGGTTTCCATCGTCAACGGAAAGTCCTTCATCGATAAGGATAAGTGCATCAAGTGCGGTCGCTGTAAGGATGTATGTCCCTACAATGCCATCGTAAAGTACGATCGTCCCTGCGCTGCTGCCTGCGGCGTTAAGGCAATCGAAAGTGACCACCTGGGCCGTGCAAAGATCAACTATGACAAGTGCGTATCCTGCGGTCAGTGTATGGTAAGCTGCCCCTTCGGTGCCATTGCGGACAAGTCCCAGATCTTCCAGCTGATCACCGCCATCAAGAATGGCCACAAGGTGATCGCAGAAGTGGCTCCTGCCTTCGTTGGACAGTTCGGTCCCATGGCAACTCCGGAAAAGGTAAAGGCTGCCCTGAAGGAACTGGGCTTCGCTGAAGTATTCGAAGTAGCGATCGGTGCTGACTTAGGTGCCATCGAAGAAGCTCACCACTATGTGCATAAGGTTGCCAGCGGTGAAGAACCCTTCCTGGCGACTTCCTGCTGTCCTTCCTGGTCCGTTATGGCTAAGAGAGACTTCCCGGACATCGCTCCCTACGTATCCGATGCGCTGACCCCCATGGTAGCGACTGCAAGACTGATCCGTAAGGACAACCCCGATGCGAAGATCGTCTTCATCGGACCCTGCGCTGCGAAGAAGCTGGAAGCTTCCCGTCGTTCCGTACGAAGCGAAGTTGACTTCGTAATCACCTACGAAGAACTGATGGGTATGTTCGTTGGTAAGGGCATCGAACTGGCTGACATCGAAACCGATGAAAAGTTCGAAGATGCAACCGCTGCAGGTCGTGGTTACGCTGCCGGCGGTGGTGCTGCTGACGCTATCGCAAACTGCGTGGACGAGCTGTATCCCAACGTACAGATCAAGGTGGATCGTGCAGAAGGTCTGGCGGAATGTGCGAAGATGCTGAGAATTGCTCAGGCTGGTAAGAGAAACGGTTACCTGATGGAAGGTATGGCTTGCCCCGGCGGCTGTATCGGTGGTGCCGGTACTCTGTTGTCTCAGACTAAGGCTTCTGTGGCTCTGAAGAAGTTCCAGGCGGAATCCGACGACAAGATGGCTACCAAGAGCAAGTATCACGTTCCGGAAGAAGAATAAGAGGATTTGGTATGAAGTTGTTTCTCTGGAGACAGAAAGATCGCCGAATCGAAAGCAGAACTCTGCTGAGATGGTCGATCGAAGAGTATGAAGCCGCGAAACAGAATCAAAAACCATATAGGGAGTCCGAATTGGACTCCCTTTTTGAATTTGTGTCGAAGGGGACCGATGAACAGCTGGAAGTGAGCGATATGGGTCCAACCTTCGATATTGTGGAAGCTCCCGGCGGAAAGCCGCTGGTGGTGGATGAAAAGGGAGAAGCGTATCCGCTGCATGTATCGGTGACTCACACCGGCGACTGGTGGATCGGCGCTGTGGGAGAACACCCGGTGGGCATCGACGCGGAGCTGCGAAGCCGCAAAGTGGATCCGAGACTTGTACGGCGAATCTGTACGAGGGAAGAGCTGCACTGGCTGGATCAGGAGAGGGAAGAAAAGCTTCGCGAAAAACTCCTCTGGCTTTGGGTGAGAAAAGAAGCCTATGTAAAGTATTTGGGGACAGGGATCGGCGAAGGGCTGAAGACGTTTTCTGTGGTCAAGGAGGGAACTGCAGGGGACTTCCGTGAGAAGGACGGATATCAAAAGGTAGAGCTGTGCGGGATCCCGGAGGCGGAACATGAACTGGAATTGGCAGTGTATGCGCCGGAAGAGGAGATTGAGGAAATTATATGGCGGAATTGGTAAAGAAAGAAGCGAAAGAAAAGCGCAGCTGTAAGGATGAGGCGCTGTTCTGGCTGGAATATGGGGACCGTACGGAAAAAGAAATGGTCCAGCACCTGAAAAAGAAGGACTATGACGAGCGGGAAATTGCAGAATGTATGGCCTTTCTGGTGGATTTATCGTTCATTGACGATCGGCGATACGCTTTGAAATTCGTGGAAGTATCCATGGAAAAGGGCCGCGGACCTCTGCGGATCCGTCACGAACTAGCGGAGAAGGGGATCGCGGGAGCGGTTGCCGACGAGGCGCTGGCGGAACTGTATGACCGTCAGACAGAGCGGGAGATCGCACTGGAAGTGGCGGAAAAAGCGTACAGGGCCATTCAGAGAGATTGGGATCTTTCGGAAGAGGAGCAGGAGTATGACGATTGGGGAAATCCCATCCTGCCAAAACTTTCGGATAAGGAAAAGGCGAAGATCGCCCGGAAGCTGGCAACCGCCGGTTTCTCTTCGGGAGCTACTTATGATGCCATCAATCGCCTAAAGTAATGGAAAATCCATCCGATTTATGATATACTATATTAGTTAAATTGATATTTGAAGGAGCACTATTTATGGATATGATTCGTGTAGATGGTCGCCAGCTGGATCAGCTGAGACCTTTGAAAATGACTGATAACTTTTTAATGCACCCGGCGGGTTCCGTACTGATCGAAACCGGCGATACCAAGGTGATCTGTACTGCCTGTGTGGAAGAAAAGACCGCGCCTCATCTGAAGGGTACCGGTAAGGGCTGGGTTACCGCAGAATATGCTATGCTGCCCGGTTCCACCGCTGACAGAAAGAAGAGAGACGGTGTAAAGAAGGATGGAAGAAGCACCGAGATCCAGAGACTGATCGGACGTTCTCTGCGTTCCGTTGTGGATCTGGAAAAGCTGGG
>JAFOGM010000132.1 GCA_017386805.1 Bacillota bacterium | reverse complement strand
TGACCCAGAACATCGGCTATGCCATCGGTCCCAGCGTGGGAGGGATGCTGTACTACAGCCACATGAAATGGATCTTCTACGGAGAGGCCATCATGTATTCCATTGCCATCATCATCGCCATCTTCATGATCCGCGACGGTTACCGCGTTCCCTCCAAAGAGGAGCGACTGGCGCTGAAACTGGCCAATGAACAGAACCAAAATGTGGCTGGAGGGGAAAATACCTTCGCACTGCTTCTAAAGATGCCCATCTTATTGGGCTTTATCCTGATCCTGGCACTTTTGACCGCCTGCTATCAGGAAATCGGCTTTGTACTGCCCATGCAGTTTGAAGATATGATCGGTGCGGAACTGGGTTCCAAATACGCCGGCTATATCTGGACGGCCAACGGCCTGACCATCGTCTTCGCCACACCGCTGATCATTTCCCTCTCCAAGAGACGGAATCAGCTGAAGAACGTCATGGTTGCCGCGGCGTTATACGCCGTAGGGTTCGGGCTCAACGGCTACATCGACTGGCCCTTCGGGATCCTGTTGGTGGCAGTCATCTGGTCTGCGGGAGAGATCCTCATCTCCACCGGGGCAGGTGTCTTTATCGCCAGCTATTCTCCGGAGACCCACGTAGCCAGATTCCAGTCGCTGTATGAAGTGGCGCGAGGCCTGGGCCGAGGGATCGGCCCCACCATCTGCGGATGGTATTTGTTGAATCATAATTACCGCCAGATGTGGACCATGGTAGCTCTGGTTTGCATCGTTATGATGGGCGGCGTTTATTTGTTATATCGAGCACAACAGAAGGAGGCGAAATTATGAGCAGAGCGGACCAGATCTTTATCGATATGTGTAAAGATGTATTGGAAAACGGATTTTCTTCGGAAGGTCAGAAGGTGAGAGCTGTCTGGGAATCCGACGGAGCACCGGCCCACACCATCAAAAAGTTCGGTGTGGTAAATCGTTATAACTTACAGGAAGAATTCCCTGCCCTGACCCTGCGCCCCACACCGGTGAAGAACTGCGTGGATGAGCTGCTGTGGATCTGGCAGAAAAAGTCCAACCGCATTGCGGATCTGAAGAGCCACATCTGGGATGCCTGGGCAGATGAAACCGGAACCATCGGTAAGGCCTACGGCTATCAGCTGGGCGTGAAGTACAAGTTTGCTCAGGGCGAAATGGACCAGGTGGACAACGTTCTGTGGCAGCTGAAGAATGCACCTTACAGCCGCAGAATCATGACCAACATTTATAATTTTGCGGATCTGTCCGAAATGGGTCTGGAACCCTGTGCTTACAGCATGACCTTCAACGTGACCGGAAACAAGCTGAACGCGATTCTGAATCAGCGTTCTCAGGATATCCTGGTAGCCAACAACTGGAACGTATTCCAGTATGCGATCCTGACCATGATGTTTGCTCAGGTCAGCGGGCTGGAACCGGGCGAATTCGTTCATATGATCGCTGACGCTCACATCTACGATCGTCACGTTCCTATTATTAAGGAAATGATCGAACGACCCACCTTCCCGGCACCTAAAGTAACTCTGAATCCGGAAATCAAAAACTTCTATGATTTCACTGTGGACGATGTCATCGTGGAAAATTACCAGGCAAATCCCCAGATCAAGGGAATCCCGGTAGCAGTATAAGTGTCGTAAGGTATATATATGAAAGCAATTGTAATTGTAGATAAAAATTGGGCCATCGGAAGAGAAGGCGGACTTTTGGTTCACCTTCCCGGCGACCTGAAATATTTTAAGGAAAAGACTCTGGGTCACACCATGATCATGGGCCGTACCACCGTGGATGGACTTCCCAAGAAGAAGGCCCTTCCCGGAAGAACCACTCTGGTCCTCACCAGAAAGCCGAAGGAAGAACTGACCGATGAAAACGGCGTTTGCATCTACGGCGAAAATGCAAAGATCTGCGCTACGGTGGAAGAACTGGAAGCTATCCTGGGACCGCTGAGCGAAAGCGACGAATTCGTTGCCGGCGGGGCCAGTGTCTATGAACAGTTCTTACCCTATTGCGACGAAGCGCTGGTCACTGTGATGGAGCAGGAATTCCCCGCGGACCGTCACTTCCCCAAGCTTCCGGAATTGGGCTGGGAACTGGTGTCCGAAAGCGAACCGCTGACAGAAAATGAAGTCACCTATCGGTTCTGTGTGTATCGCAGACCGTAAGAGCCAGGCCCTTGCGGGCTGATGAACCACATAGAATGGGAGAATACATATGTCGAAGAGAGACAACCCCCGCTTAAAACAGAGGGAAGAAGAAAAGCGCATGAAGCGCGAAAAGTATTTCGCAGCCAAGGAAGCCAGAGAAAAGAAGGCTCGTGAGGCGGAAAAGAACGCTAAGGCAGGAAAGCCCGGCCGTGAAGGCGCAAAGAAGACCAGTCGACTGGATAAGGAATATGCACCGAGAGAAGCCAGAAGCTTCCGCGGTTATAACGACGAACGCAGCGGCGAAGAACGACGCGAAGCCTTTGCCAACGAAAACCCCAACATGATCATCGGTCGTAATCCGGTGATGGAAGCGGTAAAGAGCGGCAGAACCATCGAAAAGATCCTGATGCAGAAGGATGGCGAAGGTTCCATCAAGAAGATCGCTTCTTTAGCAAGAGAACGTGGCTTACAGATCCAGTATGTGGATCGTGTGGCTCTGGACCGTGTGACCGGAAGCCGCTCTCATCAGGGTATCGCGGCTTACGTTTCCGCATACAGCTACTGCGAACTGTCCGACATTCTGCAGAAGGCAAAGGATCGCGGCGAAGATCCCTTCGTGATTTTAGCCGATGGCCTGGAAGACCCCCACAACTTAGGAGCGATCATGCGTACCGCTGATGCGGTAGGCGCTCACGGCATCGTGATTCCCAGCCGCAGAGCGGTAGGTCTTACCGAAACCGTGGCAAAAGCTTCCGCCGGCGCCATCGAATACATTCCGGTGGCGAAGGTTGCCAACATGACGGCAGCTATCGACGAGCTGAAGGAACAGGGTCTGTGGATCGGTGCCTGCGATATGGATGGTACCGAATATTATGAAGCGAAGCTGACCGGACCCATCGGTCTGGTGGTGGGCGGCGAAGGCCAGGGCGTCAGCCGTCTGGTTCGCGAACACTGTGACTTTATCCTGTCCATCCCCATGGTAGGAAAGATCAGTTCTCTGAATGCATCCAATGCAGCTGCGATCCTGATGTACGAAACCTTCCGTCAGAGAGCAGGAAAATAAGAAAGGGATATCACAGCCCATATGAGTGAAAAATACAAAGCATTTACCGATGATGAACTGGTGACCATGGCCCGAAACGGAGATGTGGATGCGGAGGAATACTTGATCCAGAAGTACAGGGATACGGCCAAAAGCCGTGCCCGGCTGTACTTTATGGTGGGCGGCGATAAGGAAGATATCGTTCAGGAAGGAATGATCGGGATCTTCAAAGCCATCCGCAGCTACGATCCGGAAAAGGAAGCGTCCTTCCGCACTTTTGCGGAGCTCTGCATCAGCCGCCAGATCATCACGGCAATCAAACAGGCCGGCCGTCTGAAACATTCTCCGCTGAACACTTCGGTTTCTCTATGGAAGCCAGTGTCGGAAGAGGACAATGGAAACACGCTGGCCGACATCCTGTCTTCGGACAGCAACTCCGACCCGGAAACCGTTCTCCTGCTGACGGAGATCATCGATTACGTTACCAAAGAAGACTCCAAGGTCTTCAGCGAACTGGAGATGAAGGTCTGGATGGAATACATCCAGGGGAAGAGCTGTGCACAGATCGCTGAAGAAATGGGGCGCACACCGAAGAGCGTGGACAATGCCATCCAGCGTACAAAAAGGAAGATAAATTTGTATTTTGGAGGCACAAATTAAAAAACTTAAAAAAATTTAAAAAAGATGAAAAAAGCTGTTGACAGATCCTTAAAGTGGTGGTATATTAGTTTATGTTGATGCGCCAAGTTAAAACGAAGCGCGAAACACCACAGTATGGAGTGTGCTGTTGTAGCTCAGCAGGTAGAGCGCATCCTTGGTAAGGATGAGGTCGTCAGTTCAAGTCTGATCAACAGCTCCATTTCTTTTTTTATAAAGAAAATATTGTTTGTATCGAAAGATACTGACACAGATCCTGGAAAGTCTACTTTAGTGAACATGAGCGCGAAGCGCCGGTTGCTTCGCCGAAGAAGGCTTTTTTTCATAGGTGTATTTTATTTTTACGAGAAAAATGAGCTGATAGCCTCTGCGGAATTGCCGGGTGCTAAAAGCGGAACAAGGAGTATCAAAATGGCAAAGGAAAAATTTGAGAGAACTAAACCGCATGTTAACATCGGTACCATCGGTCACGTAGACCACGGTAAGACCACTCTGACTGCGGCTATCACCAAGACTCTGTATGAAAGATACGGCCTGGGCGCTAAGGTTGACTTCGACCAGATCGACAAGGCTCCGGAAGAAAGAGAAAGAGGTATCACCATCTCTACCGCTCACGTAGAATACGAAACCCCCAACAGACAC
>JAFOGM010000131.1 GCA_017386805.1 Bacillota bacterium | reverse complement strand
ACATGATTCGCATTTATTTGGAAAAAGACCATGAAGCTATGAGCCGCCGCGCTGCTCACATCATCGCTGCGGAAATCCATCGCGACCCTGCTTGTGTACTGGGTCTGGCAACCGGTTCCACACCCATCGAAACTTACAAGAACCTGATCGAATGGAACAAGGCCGGCGATCTGAGCTTCAAGGAAGTCATCACTGTTAACTTAGACGAATACAAGGGTCTGGCTCCTGATCACGACCAGAGCTATCGTTACTTCATGAATACCAACCTGTTCGATCACATCGATATCGACAAGGAAAACACCTTCGTTCCCGATGGTCTGGCAGAAGATGCTGACATGGAATGTGCTGACTACGACGAACTGATCGAATCCCTGGGTTATGTGGATTTACAGCTGCTGGGTCTGGGTCACAACGGCCACATCGGTTTCAATGAACCGGACACCTGCTTCACCAAGGAAACCCACGTGGTAGATCTGACTCAGAGCACCATCGATGCTAACTCTCGTTTCTTCGAAAGCGCTGACGACGTTCCCCGCCAGGCACTGACCATGGGTATGGGCGCTATCATGGCTGCTCGCAGAGTCCTGCTGATTGCCAGCGGTGAAGGTAAGGCAGAAGCCATCTACAAGGCGTTCTGCGGCCCCATCACTCCGGAATGCCCCGCTTCCATTTTACAGCTCCACACCGACGTTGTGGTTGTTGGTGATACCGCATCCCTCAGTAAGCTGATCGAAGCAGGAGTGGAAGTATGCGAATAGTTGGAGGACACGTATTCGATCTGGAACAGGGCTTTGTCTCCCGCGATGTGTTCACTGACGGTGCGTTGATTTCCGAAACCAGCGGCGACGATATCGTGATCGATGCTGCTGATTGTTACGTGATCCCCGGTCTGGTAGACGTTCACTTCCACGGCGCTGTAGGTGAAGATTTCAGCGATGCAACCCCCGACGGCCTCCAGGCCATCGCGGACTTCGAGCTGAGTCAAGGTGTCACCTATATCTGCCCCGCCGGAATGACCTTACCGGAAGACCAGCTGGAACAGATCTGTAAAAACACCGCGGCTCACCGCGCAAAGAATACCACCGGTGCGGAAGTGGTTGGCCTCCATCTGGAAGGCCCCTTCCTCTCCACCGCCAAGAAGGGCGCTCAGAATGCTGACTTCCTCCACGATCCCGACAGCGACATGCTGGCTCGTCTTCAGAAAGCAGCGGAAGGTTCCGTTCGCCTGGTGACCGTTGCCCCGGAAGAAGCCAATGGTCTGGACTTCATCCGCAAGGCAGTGGACATGGGCATCACCGTATCCGTCGGCCACACCATTGCGGACTACGATACCGCCATGGAAGCCTTTAAGGCCGGAGCAACCCATGCCACTCACCTGTACAATGGAATGCCGCCCATCCATCACCGCGCACCTGCAGTGGTGGGAGCCGCTTTCGACAGCCCCGGCGTAAAGGCCGAGCTGATCTGCGACGGCGTTCACATCCACGGCGCCATTGTTCGCTTTACCTTCCAGCTCTTCGGTAAGGAACGCATGGTCCTGATCTCCGATTCCCTGAGAGCCACCGGCATGCCCGATGGACAGTACCCCTTCGGCGGTCAGGAAATTGAAGTCCACGGAAACCGCGCTACCATCGTGGGCCATCCCGAAACTCTGGCCGGTTCCGTAACCAGCCTTATGGGCTGTCTGCGACAGGCGGTGACCTTCGGAATCCCTCTGGAAAATGCCGTTCGCGCTTGTACCTTCAACCCGGCTCAGGCCATCAAAATCGATGATCGTGCCGGTACCCTGGATCTCGGTAAGGAAGCTTCCATCGTCCTGCTGAACAAAGACGATCTGTCTGTGAAGAAGATCATCTTTAAGGGAAGAGAAATTTAATTCAACAAATACAAAACCCACATCTTCGAATTTGAAGATGTGGGTTTTTGATTGTCATATGTATGTTTATGCCCCGAAGAATTATTTATTCCGCTTGAAGTCGACTTTCTTACCAGCCTTCTGCCACTGCATGAATTCTGCAGTCGCTGCGAATTCTACGTCACCAGCAGAGTTCAGAGCGGTTTCCACGGAGTCCTGAATGACACCGATGATGAAACCTACACCTACAACCTGCATTGCGATGTCGTTGCTGATACCGAACAGGGAACATGCCATGGGGATCAGCAGTAAAGAACCGCCGGCAACACCGGATGCGCCGCAGGCGGATACGGTTGCCAGTAAGGACAGGATCAGAGCGGTGGGGATATCCACGGAGATGCCCATGGTGTTAGCTGCAGCCAGAGACATAACAGCGATGGTGATGGCTGCACCGTCCATGTTGATGGTTGCGCCCAGGGGAATGGTAATGGAATATACGTCCTTGTTCAGACCCAGCTTTTCACACAGCTGCATGTTCACAGGGATGTTTGCTGCGGAACTTCTGGTGAAGAACGCGGTGATACCGCTTTCTCTCAGGCACTTGAACACCAGCGGATAGGGGTTCTTTCTCAGGCAGAGGAAGATGATCAGAGGATT
>JAFOGM010000130.1 GCA_017386805.1 Bacillota bacterium | reverse complement strand
TGCCGATCCCGTGTACAATTCCGTACTGGTGACCAAGCTGATCAACAGCATCATGCTGGACGGCAAGAAGGGTGTTGCGCAGAAGATCGTATACGAAGCTTTTGACATCATCCGTGAAAAGACTGAAAGAGATCCCCTGGAAGTATTCACCGAAGCTATGAACAACATCATGCCCGCACTGGAATGCAAGTCTCGCCGTGTTGGCGGTGCTACCTACCAGGTTCCCATGGAAGTTCGCCCCGAAAGACGTCAGACCCTGGGTCTGCGTTGGCTGACTCTGTTCGCTCGTAAGCGCGGCGAAAAGACCATGAAGGAACGTCTGGCTGGCGAAATTCTGGATGCTCTCAACAGCACCGGTGGCGCAGTCAAGAAGTGTGAAGAAGTTCACAGAATGGCAGAAGCTAACAAGGCTTTCGCACATTTCCGTTGGTAATTTCTATATTCGATATACTGAACAGGAGAGTAATTCATGTCCAGAGAATTTACACTTGAAAATACCAGAAATATCGGCATCATGGCTCACATCGACGCCGGTAAGACCACTACCACTGAACGCATTCTGTTCTACACCGGCGTAAGCCACAAGCTGGGTGAAACCCACGAAGGCACCGCTACCATGGACTGGATGGCTCAGGAACAGGAACGTGGTATCACCATTACTTCCGCTGCTACCACCTGCCAGTGGAAGGGTCGCCGCATCAACATCATCGACACTCCCGGCCACGTTGACTTCACCGTTGAAGTTGAACGTTCCCTGCGTGTTCTGGACGGTTCCATAACCGTTATGTGTGCAAAGGGCGGCGTTGAACCCCAGTCTGAAACCGTTTGGAGACAGGCTGACAACTACGGCGTTCCCCGTATGATTTACGTCAACAAGATGGACATCATGGGCGCCGACTTCTACAACGTTCTGGATATGATCGAATCCAGACTGAAGTGCAATGCAGTTCCCATTCAGCTGCCTATCGGTTCCGAAGAAACCTTCCGTGGTATCATCGACCTGGTAGAAATGAATGCTGACATCTACTATGATGAAATGGGTCAGGACATGCGCGTGGAAGAAATTCCCGAAGATATGGCTGACCTGGCTGAAGAATACCGTGAAAAGCTGATCGACGCAGTTACCATGCTGGACGAAGAGCTGATGGAAAAGGTCCTGATGGAAGAAGAAATCACTTCTGAAGAAATCAAGGCTGTTATCCGTAAGGCAACCATTGCTAACGAAATGGTTCCCGTTGTTTGCGGTACTTCTTACAGAAATAAGGGCGTACAGAAGCTGCTCGACGCAATCGTAGACTTCATGCCCGCTCCCACCGATATCCCTGCTATTAAGGGTATCAGTCCCAAGACCGAAGAAGAAGACGTTCGCGAATCCAGCGACGAAGCTCCCTTCTCCGCTCTGGCATTTAAGATCATGACCGACCCCTTCGTTGGTAAGCTGGCATTCTTCCGTGTGTACTCCGGTACCATCAACTCCGGCTCCAACGTTCTGAACTCCACCAAGGGTAAGAAGGAACGTATGGGCCGCATCCTGCAGATGCACGCTAACGAACGTAAGGACATCTCCACCGTATACGCAGGCGACATTGCTGCTGCAGTAGGTCTGAAGAATACCACCACCGGCGACAC
>JAFOGM010000129.1 GCA_017386805.1 Bacillota bacterium | reverse complement strand
CGAAGAATTATACGACAGATTCTGGGAACTGACTGCCCAGGTTGTTGATCCTCTGCTGGAATTAGGCAGAAAGAACACTACTCCATCCGTTGAAAGAGCGGTTCTGCTGAGAATGGGTGTATCTTCCCTGGATACTCAGAAAATCGTGGAAGGCTGCATGGACAGAGGCCTGATGGGTCACGGTACAGGTCATGTAGTTTACAAGATTTCCAAGGAAAAGGGCATCTCTATCAGAGAAGCAAGCGCAGCACTGGCTCAGGGTGAATACTGGGACGATGCAGTAGCACTGTTCAAGGGAGGTAAGTAAGATGGCAGATTTCGAATTAAAACCAAATGAAAAATTAGACGTTAGAGAGATTATCAAAGATCTCGACAAGTATGAACCTAGAAGAAGAGGCTGGACCTGGAGAAAGCCTGCACCAAACCTGCAGATGGGTCCTTTCGAATTCCATGACGTAACAGAACCGCTGAAGAACAGCGTAGGTCTGCCGCCAGCAAAGTATTTCGAAAACATCGACCCACAGCCAGCTCCAGTTATCACAACTGAAATCGCTTCCGGCCGTTTCGAAGACGACATCAGAAGAATGAGAATGGCTGCATGGCACGGCGCTGACCATATCATGGTTATCCGTCACATGGGTCAGTCCCACATCGACGGTCTGATGGAAGGTACTCCACAGGGTATCGGTGGTATTCCTGTAACCCGTAAGCAGGTTAGAGCTCAGAGAAAGGCTCTGGACATCATCGAAGATGAAGTTGGCCGTCCAATCAACTACCACTCCTACGTATCCGGCGTAGCTGGTCCGGACGTAGCAGTAATGTTCGCTGAAGAAGGTATCAACGGTGCGCATCAGGACCCTCAGTACAACGTACTGTACAGAGATATCAACTGCGTACGTTCCTTCGTAGACGCATGTGAATCCAAGAAGATTCTGGCATGGGCCGGTATCCTGCAGATCGACGGTGCGCACAATGCTAACGCAACAGCAAGAGAAGCATGGAAGGTAATGCCTGAACTGATCGTTCAGCACGCTATCAACTCCCTGTTCTCCGAAAAGGTTGGTATCAAGCCTGAAAACATCGCTCTGTCCACAGTACCTCCTACAGCAACTCCTGCTCCTTGCGTATACTATGACCTGCCATACGCAGTAGCTCTGAGAGACTTCCTGAGAAGATACAAGATGAGAGCTCAGCAGAACACCAAGTATATCTGCTCCTCCGTAAGAGAAGCTACCGTTACTCACGTAATGAACATGCTGATCTCCAAGCTGACAAGAGCTGACATCCAGTCCACCATCACTCCAGACGAAGGCAGAAACGTTCCATGGCACATCTACAACATGGAAGCAATCGACAATGCTAAGCAGGCTCTGATTGCAATGGACGGCCTGATGGAAATGGTTGAACTGAAGAAGGACGGTCCGCTGGTTGAAATGGCTCGTGACCTGAAGGAAAGAGCTGTTCTGTTCATGGAAGAAATCGTTGAAGTTGGCGGCTACTTCCAGGCTGTACAGGAAGGCTTCTTCGTAGACTCTGCGAAGTACCCTGAAAGAAACGGTGACGGTATCGCAAGAAAGATTGAAGGCGGCGTAGGCTATGGTTACATCTTCGAAAGAGAAGAAGACTACATGGCTCCAGTAACTGCTCACTACGGCTACAACAACGTAGAACAGTACGGCGGCGACCCTGAAAATCCTTCTGCACTGATCGGCGGATGTACTTTCGAAGACAGAAGCAAGATCGTATTCATCGACGAACTGGAAGATGAAGACTGCGTAGCAAGAAGACTGGAAAAGGTTGAAAAGTACCTGGACGGCAAGGCAATCAAGCCTGAAATGGAATGGTGCGGCGACGGTACTATCCTGCTGACCATGATGATTCCTGCTGAACCAAGAACTGCAGAAGCAGTTGCTCTGGAAATCGGACGCAAGCTGGGTCTGGAAGAACCTGTTGTAAACTCCAAGGAAGTTATGCAGATTGCAGAAGGTACCAGAGTTGAAATGAAGGGTAAGGTAACCTTCGACGTAGATCCTTCTGCTCTGGAAATTCCACCTGAACCACATCACCTGGACGATGCTACCCTGTATAAGGAATTCGAAGAACATCCAATGGTAGTTGTTTGCGGTACTGTAGGTGAAGACGAACACTCCGTAGGCTTACGTGAAATCATCAACAT
>JAFOGM010000128.1 GCA_017386805.1 Bacillota bacterium | reverse complement strand
CTCTGCCTGGAAATCGCCCCTATAAAGAAGTGAAGATCGCTCCCACCTATGGTGTCCCCGATGATACCTGTCTGAACTGCGGTGTCTGCGCTGCACAGTGCCCGGTAGGCGCTATCGATCAGAACGATCCTTCCAAAGTGGACGAAACCCTCTGTATCGCTTGCAAGCGCTGTATCGTGGTATGCCCCACCCATTCCCGTCCCTTACCGGAAGCAGTTTTGGAAGGAAGCCGTAAGTTCCTTTCCGAACACATCAAGGAAGATAAGATCAACCAGCTGTTCTAATCGCTTTTAACACAAAGTAAAATCCCGTTTCGAAGTCGAAACGGGATTTTTGTTATGCTGTATGAGTAAGTTTTTATTACTTATTCTTCTTCGGATTTCTCACCATCAGACCGATGATCATGATCACTACGAATACGATCATGTACCAGAAGCATGCCATACCGTGACCAGCGATACATGCGTAAACCATGAATACGCTGCCGCACAGAGCCAGGATCGGTAATACGAAACGACGTAATGCGGACTGATCGCTTTCTTTTCTCATCCACTGAATGAACATGGGGATGTACATCAGGTAGATGGTGATGATGGGCAGTTCAGAGGAGTCGAATGCGAAGGGACCGGACCACATGCCAGCCAGGTTCGCAGCGTAGAAGTAGAAGAACCAAGCACCGGTTACTAACAGTGCAAATACGCTGGAGTTGTTGGGCATATTGGTGGTCTTGTCAACCTGAATGAACATTTCCGGGTTAGGACCTTCACCACGAGCTGCGATGGAGTACATGCAGCGGCAGCAGCCCAGCATCAGGCCATTGGTGGTACCTAAGCAGGAAATAACGATGAACAGGTTCAGAACATTACCCAGGAAGGGTCCGAAGATGTTGGTGAACGCAATGGTAGCACCCTTGTCGATCAGATCCTGGTTGGTAGCACCGCCTGCTACACCGATGTAGTACAGGATGTAGGTAGATACGATGATAATACCGCCGATGATCAGAGCTTTCGGCAGGTTCTTCTTGGAGTCCTTGATTTCTGCATTGATGGAAGTTGCAATGATCCAGCCTTCATAAGCGAAAGCGGTTGCACATACGGAAGCCAGCAGCGGGTTGTTTGCTACTTCAGCTACCTGAGCGGTAGTTACGAAGTTTTCCTGCAGCTGACCGCTGGACAGACCAACCACCAGACCCACAACAGCCATCAGAGCCAGAGGGATCATCTTAATTACAGTGGTGCTAGCCTGAACCTTACCAGCTAACTTCGGGGACAGAGCGTTGATTACATAAATCATACTCATATAGAATACGGACAGAGCCATAACTTCGGGACCAACGATGCAGCCACCCTGTGCAGCAGGAATGGTCATGGGGAAGTTGGGGAATGCGGAAGTTATGAATTCCAGAGTATATCTTGCGGAAACCCATACCAGTACAGAAGTCATTGCCGGGAAATAGATGGTTGCAGTGAACCAACCCATCAGATAACCATAGGTGGAACCCATGGTCGCTTCTGCATAGTCCACGACACCGTTAACCTTTTCATACTTCTGACCCATGAAGGAGAATGTCAGAAGACATACCAGCATGATCGCACCACCGATTGCCCAGGCAAGAACGCCCATAGGCATATCGCCGCCGGTCTTGGTCAGGACTGTCTGTGCCTTGAAGAAGACCCCGGAACCGATTACGATACCAGCTACCATACAAATCGCAGTAAATAATCCATATTTACGCTCGAGCTTGTTTTCCAAAATAATCGCCTACTTTCTAGTTATAATTAATAATTGCTTTTCCATGTCAAAAAATCGCACACTGAAATTTCAACAATAGATGAATTTATTTTCTCATAATTGATCGAAAATGTCAACCTATTCGTTGATCACCTTGATCTGACACACCTTCATCGCTTCCAATGCGTTCTTGTGAGATTCCGGAGTCACACCAGCGCAGCAGCTGGCATCCACGATCACTTCTGCTTCCGGCAGGAACGCCTTCACGATCATCGCATTGGAAATGACGCAGATGTCGGTGCAAAGTCCCACCAATTCCACCGAGCCGAAGGGATCTTCTTCCTGCCACCAAGCCAGCGTCATCCCCAGTTCTCTGGAACCGAAAGTCACTTTATCGAAAGTTTCGCAGCCATTGCGCAGTTCTTCCAGCGCCGGACAAACCTGCCAGCCGTCGGTTCCTTCGATGCAGTGCGCCACAGGAAGCTTCTTTCCTTCCTGGGTTTCCATATAATTATCAAAATGGGTGTCGCGGGTAAAGATCACTTTTCCCGGGAAATTCTTTACCTTTTCCACCACATGATCCACGATCTTCACTGCTTCCGGTGTTCCCAGCGCTCCATCGATGAAATCGTTTTGCATATCCACAACGATCAGTAAATCTCTCATGAACTCTTCCCCTTTCTATTCCTTAGTATTTTACCAGCTGGCGCTTTGCAAACTGTAACGCCTGCATGAACCAGGCGCTGAAGGCTTCCGGTTCTCTATCATACCACTCTTCGATTTCACTCAGAGTCAGCCACTTCAGATCCATGATTTCTTCCGGATTGGGCTTGATCTTTTCGATCAGCTCTTTCGGGATCTCATAGACATACACTCTGTCATATTCGTGTTCTGCCAGTCCGTCAAACTGCGCAAAATACTTGAACATACCACAGAAGTGGATCTGAGAACTATCCTTCGGAAGCCCGATATCGGGATAGCCCACATACAGTCCCAGTTCTTCCTCCAGGCGATCGATCAATGCATACTTCATCAGTTCATGTCTTCTCGGATGAGAGCAACAAGCATTGGACCACTTTCCGCCGGAATGGTATTTTCCCATGGCGCGGCCAGTACCGGCACACAGCATCACCCCACAATGCGGCGGATGCCGGTGCCAACTGCCAGAGTAGAAGGAGCATTGTCGCAGCCGTCCT
>JAFOGM010000127.1 GCA_017386805.1 Bacillota bacterium | reverse complement strand
TCACGAATCAGGCTGAAAATCTTGTAAGCATCGTCCAGATACGCTTCCACGGAGGAATATAATTTTTTATAGCTATGATTATAGGCATGCATTCCGATGGCATGACCATCAGCTATGATATCCTTCATTCTCTGCTGAGATACGGCATCCGTTTTTCCGGTCACGAAGAAAGTGGCCTTGACATCCTGCTTCTTCAGGATCTTCAGCACCTCCGGCGTGCGGTCCGAGGGCCCGTCATCAAAGGTCAGATATACGGTATTCTCCGTCGCCACGGTGTTGGTTTCCGGCGGCGTCACATAAAAGTCCGGATAGAGATCCTGATAGCTGATGGCGGTGGTCGCCAGAGCCTTCTGTTTCACTT
This sequence comes from Bacillota bacterium, assembly GCA_017386805.1. Lineage (GTDB taxonomy): Bacteria > Bacillota > Clostridia > Peptostreptococcales > Anaerovoracaceae > RGIG446. The sequence goes on along the minus strand of JAFOGM010000127.1, from coordinate 1,610 downwards.
CCGCCAGCTGGACCTGAAGCATCGCCACTTCCTGTGTCAGCACATCGGTACGCTCCTGGGCCGCCTTCAGTTTCACTGTGGTCCGGATCGCCATAGTAGACGGTACCGCAATGGCCACAATGACCACCAGCAGAATCATATTTTTAAAGAAGCGGACGCTTCCAAAATATTTTTCTTTTTCCATAGGTTTCGACATACGTTCCCCCTTTGTCCCATACATAATTATCATATCAACCTTTCTGATAAAATTCAATAAATTTCACTCATTTTCGTTAGGCCTATTTTCACGATTCTGCACCCCTTTTTTCATTTTCAACCGAAACAAGATATGCTACAATGAATTCAGAATATTCACTGCGCCGAACTCCGGCGGTATCACTATATTCAGGAGGTTTGATTATGTATTTGAACGACCAACATAAAGTCTGGCTGGCCACAGGAAGCGCTCCCATCTATCTGGAACCTGGAATGGCCAACCGCCACGGATTGATTGCCGGAGCAACCGGTACCGGTAAAACCGTCACCTTAAAGCTGCTGGCAGAAGCCTTCAGCGACATGGGTGTTCCCGTGTTCCTGGCCGATATCAAAGGCGACCTGACCGGTATGTGTCAGATGGGGAAGGAAACCAAGCACATCCGCCGCAGCATCGACAGTATGGGTCTGGACCAGTACAGCTATGCCTCCTACCCCGTACGATTCTTCGACGTTTACGGCGCACAGGGTCATCCCGTTCGTACCACCATTTCCGATATGGGACCGGATCTTCTGAGCCGTCTTCTGAATCTGAACGATACTCAGAGCGGGATCCTGCGCATCGTCTTCCGCATTGCCGACGATAAGGGCTTACTGCTGCTGGATCTGAAAGACCTGCGGGCCATGATCCAATATGTGGGCGATAACGCAAAAGATTATAAACTGACCTACGGAAATATCTCCGCACAGTCCATCGGCGCCATCCAGAGAGCGCTCTTGACTCTGGAAGACGAAGGCGGCGACATCTTCTTCGGCGAACCTGCCCTGGATCTGGCCGACTGGTTCGACTGGGCCGACGACGACCGCGGTATCATGAACATCCTGGAATGCCAGGAACTGTTCCAACATCCTTTACTGTACGCAACCTTCCTGCTGTGGATGTTATCCGAGCTTTATGAAATGCTTCCGGAAGCCGGCGATCTGGACAAACCCAAGATGGCCTTCTTCTTCGACGAAGCTCACTTACTGTTCAAGGATGCGCCCAAGGCTCTGGTGGACCAGGTGGAACAGGTGGTTCGTCTGATTCGTTCCAAGGGTGTCAGCGTATGGTTCATCACTCAGAATCCCTCCGACTTACCTGACAGCGTTTTAGGCCAGATCGGTAACCGTGTCCAGCATGCGCTCCGCGCTTACACTCCCAATGACCAGAAGGCCCTGCGCGCCGCTGCCCGTTCCTTCCGTGCAAACCCCAACTTCGACACGGAAGAAGCGCTCCAGGCGCTGGGCGTAGGGGAAGCGCTGATCTCCGTTCTGGACGAAAAGGGTGTTCCCTCCATCGTGGATCGCGCCAACATCTTACCGCCCAGAAGTTCCATGAACGCTGCGGATCCCTCCGACGTGAAGGCTTGCATCGATGC
>JAFOGM010000126.1 GCA_017386805.1 Bacillota bacterium | reverse complement strand
GTATAAGTTACTCTAAGTTTAGAGGCGGAGAGTGTTACTCTATAAAAATATTCAATGACAACGAACTCCTTGCTTATTTAAATGACAAAATAGTAGAAAGTAAAAAGTCTCCGTACAACTATGCTATATGTGATTCATATGTTGAAACTAAATTTGCCAAGAAATTTGAAGAAAGAGACGAAATTAAAGTGTATGTAAAGTTACCAAGTTGGTTTAAGATAGAGATTCCACGCCGCAGCGCTTTGGTGCGGAGCGGTCTCAGGCAATCATCGGCCTGGAAATGGCCAGTGCCTACGTTGGGGTGTTGTCGATGCCTCCGCTGTTTGGATTGATCGGAACTTACATCTCCATGAAGCTGTTTCCAGTATTTCTTCTTGTGGCCTTCGGAGCTATGGCGCTCACCCATGAGAAGTTATTGAAAACCATTTGATTTCGCTGGCTGAAACAGGTATACTAACATTGAAAAAGGCGAACGTTTTTTCGGAAATGACCCCAAGAAAGGTCGTGTTTTCAAAAGAAAATCGAGAAATTGTGTCTTTTTAACGAAAATAATGTTGGACAAACTGTTGAGGCTGTGCTAAAGTTTAGGCAAGTAAAGCGAAAGCTTTACGGTCATATGCAGGTAGCCTCACGAACTCAGGTCGTGGGGTTATTTGTTTTTTACAGCGTAGTTTCAACGTGAGGGATAGGAGGAATTGACAATGAGTATGGGAAAGAAGGCGCTGATGCTGGGGCTCTGCGGAGCAGTGCTCAGTGCAGCTGTTTTACTGATCGAAAAGAAGAACCGCGAGAAGAAATTCGAGGAAGAACTGTGGGATGCGGAGGAAGGTGACGATGCAGAAATCGAGTTCTCTATGTCCGCAGGAGACATTGACTTTGAAGTGGAAGAAACGGACGAAGAGGATTTCGAAGAGCTGCCGGAACTGGAACTGGTAAAGGTTGTCCTGACCGGACCGAGAACGGCGCGTGTCAGACCTACCGAAGAAGAAGAAAAAGAGATGCTGCGTGAGAAGCTGGAGACTGTGATCCGTTTCTAACCAGCATTGGATAAGGGGGATTTGAGATGAAAAAATTAAAACAGGCGGGAGTCGTAGCCGGTGCAGCCATGGGTGGTGTCATCGGCGGAACGGTCTCCTTTGTGGGGAAGGTCCTTCGCCAGCCGGAAATCGACCAGCTGGGTGAAAACATTGTGGATTCGGCAATCCTGACCGGCGAGATCGCCGGCCACGCCGCCAGCGGAGCTGCGGATGTGGTTGCCGGGGCGGTGAAACGGGATACGGCGGTGATCAAGGCTGGAGGCCGCGACCTGAAGAAAGCCGGTGTGGCTGTAGGGAAAAATGTGGTTGCCAACGCTTCGGTGATTTTGATGGAATCGGGGAATGTGTATCTGGGCGTAAAGACCAGAGACAAGGCCCGGGTCATCAAGGGACTGAAGACCATGGGGAAGATGGCAGCGATTGAGTTTTTGACCGTCGGCGCCATTAAAATGGAAGAGCCGGGAAAACCCGTTGCAGAAGAAGAAAAAAAAGACTATACTGAAGAAGATTAAGAAATTTGCGATGATAAGCACGATTGGAGGACAACATGGCAAATTTAATTAAAAATTACATTCAGCAGAATCACTTATACAGCGTGTTCTTTGCACCGCGTGGGAACGTTCGTATGACCACCCTGGGTATGCAGATCGCTCAGCAGTATATGACCCCCTTTGACCAGCTGATCGGGATCATCGGCGAAGCCGGTTCCGGTAAGAGCATGATCATCAAGGGCATGTTCCCCGGACTGGAACTGTCCAATGATGACAATGGTGTCAATGTGCGTCCGCTGCCTATTTTAAGTGTGGATGAAGATGAAGGGTTCTATGCACCTCATACCTATCACATGGACATGCGTTTTGAAACCGGTTTTACTCAGCTGCATGTTCTGGCAGAAGCCGTACAGTGTGCTCTGAAGAAGGGCCGCCGCGTGGTAGTGGAACACTTTGAAATGTTATATCCCCTTCTGGGAAGAAATGCGGACTTATTGATCGGTGTCGGCGAAGAAGTTCTGGTAACCAGACCTACCATGTTCGGTCCGCTGCCTCAGGACGTTTCCAACATCGTATCCAAGTCCATCATCTATCGTAAGATGGCCCATACTGCAGAAGACTTACTGGAGTATGTTCTTCCGGAAGACATGGTTCTGGAATGCACCCATGGTGACGTTAAGAGAGGATTCTTACTGAGTTTCGACCAAAAGCCGGAGATCGACCTGTACGATGTGGAAGCTAAGGTAAGATCTTTGATCGCGCAGGATTTGGGCGTCAGCTTCTACGATGAAGATCACATCAAAATTGGGGAAGCCGTGGTGCCCTGTACCGGTCCCCGTATCCATGTAAGACATACAGGAGAAATTGAGAACTTCCGTATGCTGAAGGAAGTTTTCTATGATGAAGATACAAAACGCTATATCATTGTAGGTCTGGTGGGTGAACGTTGGGATTACGAAACCGAAGACCTGAATCGTATCGCATTCTAATATAAGAAAGAAGGAAATTATCATGAAAGAAATCAAAGCGGAACAGATCACACAGGTTGTTCGTGATCTCTGCATCGAAGCAAACTGTCACCTGCCCAAGGACGTACAGGAAGCTATCACTACCTGTAAGGCTTGTGAACCTTTCCCCATTGCTCAGACCATTCTGGGTAAGATCGAAGACAACTTCAACATCGCTGACCAGGACAACGTTCCCATTTGTCAGGATACCGGTCTGGCTTGTGTCTTCCTGGAAATCGGTCAGGATGTACATATTGAAGGCGATCTGAAGGCTGCTGTTAACGAAGGTGTACGCCGCGGTTACGTGGAAGGTTACCTGAGAAAGTCCTGCGTAAAGGATCCCTTCGACAGAGTAAACACCGGCGACAACACTCCTGCAGTTCTGTACGTTGATGTTGTTCCCGGAGATGAAGTACATATCACCGTAGCTCCCAAGGGCTTCGGTAGTGAAAATATGAGCCAGATCAAGATGCTGAAGCCTTCTGATGGCCTCCAGGGCGTGAAGGACTTCATCGTTAAGGTCGTGGAAGAAGCTGGTCCGAACCCCTGCCCGCCCATCGTTGTAGGTGTAGGTGTTGGTGGTACCTTCGATAAGGCTGCTTACCTGGCAAAGAAGGCTCTGATGAGACCTGTGGATGAAAGAAATGCGAACCCCTTCTATGCAGATCTGGAAAAGGAAATGCTGGAAAAGGTCAATGCACTGGGTATTGGTCCCCAGGGCTTCGGCGGTCAGACCACAGCTCTGGCTGTAAACATTGAAGCTCTGCCCACTCACATTGCAGGTCTTCCTTGTGCAGTCAACATCAATTGCCACGTAACCCGTCATAAGTCTGCAGTTTTATAGGAGGTTGGATCATGGAAAAGAGAATTACTACGCCGTTAACGGCTGAAGTTGTAAAGGAACTGCGTGCAGGCGACAATGTTCTGCTGACCGGCGTGATCTATACCGGAAGAGACGCAGCTCACAAGCGTCTGGTGGAACTGCTGGAACAGGGTAAGGAACTGCCCGTAGATCTGACTGACGGTATCATTTATTACGTAGGTCCTGCACCGGCACAGCCGGGTCAGGTCATCGGTTCTGCCGGTCCTACCACCAGCTATCGTATGGATGCGTATGCTCCTGCACTGCTGGATCAGGGTCTGAAGGGCATGATCGGTAAGGGTAAGAGATCCGCAGAAGTTGTGGAATCCATGAAGAAGAACACTGGAATCTACTTCGGCGCCATCGGCGGCTGCGGTGCTCTGCTGGCAAAGTGCATCAAGAAGGCAGAAATTGTAGCTTACGAAGATCTGGGCGCAGAAGCGATCCGTCGTCTGGAAGTGGAAAACCTGCCTCTGACCGTTATCATCGACTGTGAAGGAAACAACCAGTACGAAGTGGGAAGAAAAGAATTCCTGGCTATGGAGAAGTAGTATATGCCATTGAATCTGAAACTGGATGGAAACAGCGATAGCCCGCTGTACAAACAGATCGTGGAAGTGATCCAGAGAGCTGTCCATTCCGGTAAGCTGCCGTCGGGGTATCAGCTTCCTACGGTACGTGAGCTTGCCGATGAAATGGGGATCTCCCGTGGAACGATCAAACATGCCTATGATCAGCTGCAGCGCCTTGGAATCGTAGAGATGACCCAGGGAAAGGGAACTTTCATTCTGGGACAGACCGAAGAGGACAACGCCAGCCGCAAGGAAAAGGCCATGAATGCCATCGATCAGTTGTTTGAACAGCTGGAAGACCTGGGATTTACGCCCCGTGAAATGGAAATTTACGTGGGATTAAAGCTGCGCGGTCTGGAAGAAAAATACGATGTGGTGAAGGTTGCCATCATGGATTGTAACCCGGAAACCCTGCATCTGATCGAAGACCAGCTGTCTCAGATCGGCTATGCAGAGGTTGCCAGCTTCGGACTTGGTCAGCTGAATGAAGTGGTGGAAAAACTGAACTCGGATTACGATCTGGTTTTGACTACATCTACTCATTACGCTCAGGTGGAATATTACATTCACCCTGCCAATACCTTGGGGATGATGTCCCTGATGCCCACCACAAAGACGGTCATTCGATTGGCGAAGCTGCAGGATCACGTTTCCGTAGGAATCGTGGCTGCCAGCGATAACTTCGCATCCTTGATCCGGAGAAATTGTCAGGGAATGGGCGATTGGTCGGAGCATCTGACGATCCAGCTGTTCGGAAACAGCGATCAGTTGAAAGCCTTCCTGGTGGATAAGAATGTGATCGTTGTACCGGAAGGATATGCGGTCTTTGCGTCGGCGCAGGAAAAAGAACTTCTGGCTTCCTTCGAACGGGATGGAGGACAGTTGATTCCTTACGATTATAAGATCGACAGAGGATCTTTCATCTATGTGGAAGAGCTCATCAAACGATGCATGAATCAAAAAAGAAGTCATTAAATCAAAAGCGCAGTCTGAAAAAACTGCGCTTTTTTTTCGGTGAAAAATTGACATAATGACAATTTTCTACGAGGAAAAGGAGGCTTGTCCGCAGCTTTTTTGGTAAAATAGCTGCGGACAGTTTCTTTTTTTGTGAATCGATAAAAACGTTGGAACTGTAACGTTTCTGAGCCATACAAATTGACACAGTTGACAAATGATATGGTACAATGTAATATATAGATATGATACATTTTGAATAGTGTAAACTGGAAAAGTATGTACAATTCAAAAATGTATAAAAAGTATCAATCAGTTAAGCTAATTCACTACATAAGTACGAGGTGGACTATGAGCGAAAAGAAAAAGTTAGTCATCGGTGTAATTGGTGCCGATGTACACGCAGTTGGTATTCAGATTCTGAATCACGCATTTGAAGCAGCTGGCTTCGAAGTTACTAACCTGGGCGTTATGGTATCTCAGGAAGAATTCATCGCAGCTGCTACCGAAACCGCAGCGGATGCTATTCTGGTATCCTCCCTGTATGGTCCCGGCGAAGTGGACTGCCGTGGTCTGAGAGAAAAGTGCGATGAAGCTGGTCTGAAGGACATCCTGCTGTATGTTGGCGGTAACATCGTAGTTGGTAAGCAGCCCTTCGATGAAGTTGAAGCTCGTTTCAAGAAGATGGGTTACAACAGAGTATTCGGACCTGGTACCGCTCCGGAAGAAACCATCGCTGCACTGAACGAAGATTTAAAGTAAGATAGGCTGGTGACGTAAATGAAACCGATCCTGATGATCGATTTCGGAAGCACCAATACCAAAGTAACGGCAGTTGACCTGGATGAACAGAAAGTTCTGGGTACCGCGGCCAGTTACACGACTGTTCAGACCGACGTCAACGAAGGTCTGAACAACGCACTCGCGTTGCTTTCGGAAAAGATCGGAGACTTGGAATACGAACATCACTACGCTTGTTCCAGCGCTGCCGGCGGTCTGAAAATGATCAGCTGCGGTCTGGTACCGGAACTGACAGCGGAAGCTGCCAGACAGGCGTCCTTAGGCGCAGGCGCAAAGGTGATGAAGGTGTATTCCTATCAGATGACCGAAGATGACGCGGAAGAAATTCAGCAGCTGAAGCCTGATATCTTCCTGCTGACCGGAGGTACAGACGGCGGAAATAAAGAGAATATTATCGAAAATGCCAAGATCCTGGCTTCGATCCCTCTGGACTTCCCCATTATTGTAGCCGGAAACCGCACTGCGGCCAGAACCTGCGAAAAGATTCTGACCGAAGCCGGTAAAGACGTTAAGGTCTGTGCAAATGTAATGCCGAAATTCAATGAACTGAACATTGGCCCGGCGCAGGAACTGATCCGTGAGGTCTTCCTGGACCGCATCATCAAGGCCAAGGGCTTATCCAAGATCAGCCATTTGATTTCCGGTATCATGATGCCGACTCCCGCAGCTGTATTGGCTGCCATGGAACTGCTCTCCAAGGGGACTGAGAACCAGTCCGGTTGGGGTGAGCTGGTTGCCGTGGACGTTGGCGGAGCTACCACAGACATTTATTCCATGACAGAAGGTCTTCCCGAACGAACCAATACGGTTATGAAGGGACTTCCCGAACCCTACGCAAAGCGTACGGTAGAAGGGGACATCGGTATGAGATACAGTGCCAACGGCATTGTGGAAGCCGGTGGACTGGCCAATGTCTGCAGATTGTCGGGACTGAGCGAAGATCGCGTATGTGAGCTGATGGAACTGATCACCACACATACCGACACCATGCCCACCACCGAAGAACTGAGAAATCTGGACTTCGCGCTGGCGTCCTTAGCAATCAAAACAGGCGTAACACGACACGCCGGTACTCTGGAAAAGGTATACACTCCTCTGGGTGAAGCCTATGCACAGACCGGTAAGGACCTCAGCAGAGTCGATAAGGTGGTTATCACCGGCGGTTCTCTGATCCACGTGGACACCGTAGATAAAATCGCAGCGCACGCGCTGTATGACATGAAGGAACCCGGTTCTCTGAAGCCTCAGAGATTTGAGGTTCTGGTTGATAAACAGTATATCCTGTCCGCTATGGGCTTATTGAGCCAGTATGAGCCGGACATCGCACTGAACATTATGAAGAAGGAGCTTAAATCCTATGGAATTGCAGAATAAAAGACTGAGCAATGACGAATTCTATGGAATTCAGAAAGAAATCTTAAACCAGTGGCCCACCGGTGCAGACGTTAACTTCGAAGAAGCTGTAGAATTCCACAAGAGCCTGCCGGAACACAAGAACTTCGGTAAGAAGCTGTCCAAGGCTAAGGCTGAAGGCAAGACTCTGATCCAGCCCCGTGCAGGTGTTGCACTGATCAAGGATCACATCGAACTGCTGACCTTCCTGCAGAACGAAGGCGGCGCGGACCTGCTGCCCTCCACCATCGACAGCTACACTCGTCAGAGCAGATTCAAGGAAGCTGAAGTTGGTATCCAGGAATCCATCCGTGAAAACAAGTCCATGCTGAATGGTCTGCCCGTTGTTAACCACGGTGTATATGCATCCCGTCAGATCATCAACGAACTGAACACTCCCGTACAGATCCGTCACGGTACACCGGACGCTCGTCTGCTGACCGAAATCTCCTACGCTGCTGGTTTCACCAGCTACGAAGGCGGCGGTATCTCTTACAATATCCCCTACGCTAAGAACGTAAGCCTGGAAAAGACCATCCGTGACTGGCAGTATTGCGACCGCCTGACCGGTATCTATGAAGAAGCTGGCGTTTCCATCAACAGAGAACCCTACGGTCCGCTGACCGGTACTCTGGTTCCCCCCTGCATTTCCCACGCAGTAGCAATCATCGAATCTCTGCTGGCTGCTGAACAGGGCGTTAAGAACGTTACCGTTGGTTACGGCCAGTGCGGTAACCTGGTACAGGACGTTGCAGCGATCCGTTCTCTGGGCGCTCTGACCGAAGAATACCTGCGTCGTTACGGCTACAATGATGTAGAAGTTACCACCGTACTGCACCAGTGGATGGGTGGCTTCCCGCAGGACGAAGCTCAGGCATTCTCCGTAATCGCTTGGGGTTCCACCATCGCAGCTCTGTCCAAGGCTACCAAGGTAATCGTTAAGACTCCGCACGAAGCTTTCGGTGTTCCCACCAAGGAAGCTAACGCTGCAGGTCTGCGCTGCACCAAGCAGATCATCAACATGCTGACCGACCAGGAAATGTCCAATTCCAGCCAGGTAGTTCAGGAAATGATGATCATCTCTGCTGAAACCAGATGCATCGTTGACAAGGTATTCGAACTGGGTCACGGTGACCTGGCAGTTGGTACCGTTAAGGCATTCGCTGCAGGCGTTCTGGATATCCCGTTCGCTCCGTCCAAGCACAACGCTGGTAAGATGCTGTCCTGCCGTGACAACGAAGGTGCAATCCGTATCCTGAACCCCGGCAACGTTCCCTTCACTAAGGAACTGAAGGACTTCAACCGTGAAAAGATCGAAGAAAGAGCTCAGGCTGAAAAGCGTCAGGCTTCCTTCCAGATGACCATCGACGACGTTTACTCCATCTCTAAGGGTAAGCTGGTAGGTCGTCCCGGTAAGTAATCACTTATAGTTAACATAGAATTAATTTCGGAGGATTTACAATCATGAAAATTCAGAAGGTAGTCTGCGCTAAGGGCAGAACTGGTTTCTTCTTCGACGACCAGAGAGCTATCAAGAAGGGCGCTAAGTCCGACGGTTCCGCTTACATCGGCGAACCCGTAACCGCTGGTTTCACCGCAGTTCGTCAGGCTGGTGAAGCAATCTCCGTTATCCTGATCTTGGAAGATGGTCAGATGGCTTACGGTGACTGCGCAGCTGTACAGTACTCCGGTGCTGGTGGCCGTGACCCCCTGTTCCTGGCTAAGGACTTCATTCCCGTAATCGAAAAGTACGTTGCTCCCGTTCTGGAAGGTAAGGAAATCTCCACTTTCCGTGAAATGGCTGCTGAAGTTGAAGCTGTTGAAGTTGAAGGTAACAGACTGCACATCGCTATCCGTTACGGTGTTACCCAGGCTGTTCTGGACGCTGTAGCTAAGGCTAACAAGAAGATGATGTGCGAAGTTGTTGCTGAAGAATACGATCTGAAGCCCGAATGGAGACAGATCCCCATCTTCACTCAGTCCGGTGACAACCGTTATGACAACTCCGACAAGATGATCATGAAGGGTGCAGACGTTCTGCCTCACGCTCTGATCAACAACGTAGAAACCAAGCTGGGTAAGGATGGTTCCATCCTGAGAGACTTCGTTGCTTGGTTAAGAGACAGAATTTCTCAGCTGGCTCCTTACGAAGAATACGCTCCTGTAATGCACATCGACGTATATGGTACCATCGGTATGGCATTCGGCGTAAACAACTACAAGGAAATGGCTGACTACATCGAAACTCTGGTTGAAACTGCTAAGCCCTACAAGCTGAGAATCGAAGGTCCTATGGACGCTGAAGAAAGAGAAGCTCAGATGATCGCTCTGAAGGAACTGACCGCAGAAGTTGACCGTCGTGGTATCGATGTTGAGCTGGTTGCTGACGAATGGTGCAACACTCTGGAAGATATCAAGTACTTCGCTGACAACAAGGCTGGCCACATGGTTCAGATCAAGACTCCTGACCTGGGTGGTATCAACAACATCTGCGAAGCTGTTATCTACTGCAAGGAAAAGGGTATCGGCGCTTACCAGGGCGGTACCTGCAACGAAACCGACCGTTCTGCACAGGTTTGCGTAAACCTGGCTATGGCTACTCAGCCTGACCAGATCCTGGCTAAGCCGGGTATGGGCGTAGACGAAGGTTACATGATCGTTTACAACGAAATGCAGAGAATTCTGGCATGCATGCAGGCAAAATAAATAAAGACTTTGAGACGCGGAGGGAGGAAGGAATTCCTTCCGCGTCTTTTTCTTATGATGGCTATAAAATTGCAGACCTGGCCGTTCGTGCTC
>JAFOGM010000125.1 GCA_017386805.1 Bacillota bacterium | reverse complement strand
GGAGCGGACTATTCTCAGATCGAACTGCGTGTTCTGGCACATCTGTCCGGAGACCCGTCTCTGATCGAAGCTTTCAATATGGGCGAAGATATTCACAGAAGTACCGCTTCCAAAGTGTTTAATGTACCCATGGAAGAAGTTACATCGCTTCAGAGATCCAATGCGAAGGCTGTTAACTTCGGTGTGATCTACGGTATGAGCGGTTTCGGCTTGTCCAACAACCTGAACATCACCCGAAAGGAAGCAGAACGATATATTGCGGATTATTTCAATAAGTTTGATCGCGTAAAAGAATACATGGATCAGTTGGTTGCTGACGGTAAAAAGAACGGATGGGTAGCTACCATGATGGGCCGCAGAAGAGCCATTCCGGAAATCAATGCGTCCAACTACATGGTGCGTCAGGCAGGCGAACGTCTGGCCATGAACTCCCCCATCCAGGGGACAGCCGCGGACATTATCAAAATCGCCATGGTGAAGGTGGATCAGGCGCTGAAACAGGAATGCGAAAAGTCCAGACTGCTGCTGCAGGTACACGATGAACTGATCATCGAAGCGCACAAGAGCGAGCTGGATCAGGTGAAGGAACTGCTGCAGCGCTGCATGGAATCTGCGGTGGAAATGCAAGTAAAACTACTGGTGGATCTCCATACCGGAGACAACTGGTTTGAGTTAAAGTAGGTAACACATATGAAAACCATCGGATTGACCGGCGGGATCGGGACTGGAAAGTCCACGGTCTCCCGTTATCTGACAACAAAAGGATATAAAATCATCGATGCGGACCGGATCGCCAGAGAAGTGGTGGAACCGGGACAGCCGGCTCTGAAGGCGCTGGTTGAGGAATTCGGTTCCGGGATCCTGCTGGAAGATGGAAGTCTGAACCGCCGGGAACTGGCCCGATTGGCCTTTGCATCTCCAGAGGGAAAAGCGGCCCTGGATCGCATCACCCACGGAGCGATATTTGCTCGCATCGAGGAACTGCAGCTGCAATATGCTGCGGAGCTTGAGAAAACCTCGGACGCGGTGATCTTTCTGGACGTACCGCTGCTCTTCGAAACCGGCTTCGACCGGAAAGCGGATCTGGTTTGGGTCGTGGACGTTCCCGATGAGATCCGCGTTCAGCGCGTGGTGTTGCGGGACGATCTGACGGATGAAGAAGTTTGGGCTCGGATCAAAAATCAAATGAGCCGCGAAGAAAAAATCGCCAGAGCCGATGTGGTTCTGGATAACTCCGGAACACCGGAGGAACTGTATGCGCAGGTAGATGCGTGTTTGAATGAAGTGACGGGAGGTGACGTGAAGTGAAGGAGTTTTTGAAAAGCTTTCTTTCTTTGAATCGCAAGAGCGTCATCGCCGTACTGTTGATCGGTGTCGTGGCTTTTGGTGTGATCCGCTTTACGGATCTGGATGAAAATATGGAGTTCCTGGGTGGAGACAGCGAAGGACCCAGTCAGCAGCAGGTGATCACAGATCTCTGCGTTCCTATCGAACGCGTGCGAACCTGGAATCCGCTGTTGTCTTCCGATGAGGATGTGTACTTCGTAGAAAAGCTGATCTATGAAGGACTGTTCCGTCTGGATGAAACTCTGAACGCAGAAGCGGTACTGGCCGACAGCTGGAGCTTTAATGAAACAGGTACCGTCATGACCATTCAACTGAAGCAGGGCGTTACCTGGCACGATGGACAGGAGTTTACCGCAGATGACGTGAAATTCACTGTGGAATCGTTGAAGAAGGCACCAACATCCATGCATAAACCGCTGGTGGATATCATAAAGAGTATTAAAACCAATGGAAAGCATGAGGTGGAACTGACCTTTGTCAACGCCTTTGACAGTGCACTGGAGAAACTGACCTTCCCGATCCTGCCGGAACACCAGTATAAAAATCTGGCAGCCTTCCTGAAAGATGCAGACGACTTTACTCCGGTAGGAACCGGCCGATATCAGGTGACTTCCATTGCCAAGGGCGAAGCAATCCATTTGGGCTCTAACCTGAACTATCACGGAACCAATAAGGCAACCAACACGATCACGTTTAAAGTTACAAGTGAGAATGCTAATCCGGT
>JAFOGM010000124.1 GCA_017386805.1 Bacillota bacterium | reverse complement strand
TTATGAAGTCAACTTCCAGAAAAACACCCCTGTTCAGAAAATTCGCCGTTGTGCTCTGCCTGCTGGCCATTGCACTGACGGGTCTTCTGGCTTATGTTACTGTGACAGCCTATTATCCTTCTGACATCGAACCTGTCGAAATTTCCGGCTCCGGGACTTCCAGTCCCTCCATCGGCGACACCCTGCGTCTGGCCACCTGGAATGTGGGCTACGGTGCCCTCAGTTCCGATCAGGACTTCATCATGGACGGCGGTACCAAAGTGGAACCGGAATCCGAAGACATCGTATTGAGAAATCTGGAAGGGATCAAGACCTTCCTTTCCCCGGAGGATTTCGACATCGTCTTCCTTCAGGAAGTGGACCACCATTCGGAACGTTCCTATTACAACGATGAAACCAAATTCTTCTCAGATCATTTCGGAGGCAGCAGTTCCTTCGCCTATAATTTCAATGTTAACTTCGTTCCCTTCCCCGTGGGTCTTCCCTCCAACATGATCGGTCACGTGGAAAGCGGCGTACAGACGCTGACTGCCTTCCACGCTGAGAACGCGAAGCGGGTTGCCTTTCCCAGTTCTTACAAATGGCCGGTCAGCACCTGCCAGCTGAAGCGATGCCTTCTGACCCAGGAGCTTCCCCTGGAAGGAAGCGACAAGAAACTGGTTCTGGTCAACCTTCACCTGGAAGCCTATGCTCCCGATGAAATCAAGGCTGCCCAGACAAAGATTCTTTTGGATCTGGTCAGCGAAGAATACCAAAAAGGGAATTATGTCATTGCCGGCGGCGACTTCAACCAGACCTTCCCCGGCGTGGATCCCGAAAAGTATCCCGAATTAAATGCCGAATACTTCCAGGCTCCCGTCATCGACATGGAGCTCCCGGAAGGCTTCACCTTCGCCTTTGATGACAACGCTCCCACTGCCCGCCTTCTCAACGAGCCTTATAACGGAAGCTGGGAAAAGACTCAGCTCTACGTCATCGACGGTTTCCTGGTATCTCCCAACGTACAGGTGGAACGTGCGGAAACCATCCGGGCAGAATTCCAGTATTCCGACCACAATCCGGTCATCATGAATGTGACCCTGTTGGCGGAATGATCCATTTTACTATCAAAAACTACAAAAGCTGCGGTCCTAAGATCGCAGCTTTTTGATTTCTTATTTTTATTCTTTCATTTCTTCCTGGGTGGTGGCAGTCAACGCTTCCACTTCTTCTTTCCCAATGCGGTGTCTCATGTGGATCCCGATAACGATCATATTGATCCCCTGCAGCAGGAAGCAGATTCCCAACAGAGCGATGATAGAGAAACTGGTTACTACAGAGGGCAGGAAGCCTGCACATCCCATGAGGACAGTCGCCAGACCAAAGCCGAAGAACCACTGCCAATGGGGGTCCTGAAGACGATGCCAACGGAACGCAGCCATAATACGCATCATCCCGGTGGAAATCATGGCCATGCCGAAGAATACGGGAATCACTGCATCCACGATCAGCTGGTTGGACAGTACCACAATGCTGTACAGAACCGACATGATCCCTTCTGCCAGAAGATAACCGGAAACTTGTCCAGTCTTGTGCTTCGCCAGCCAGGTGAAAATATTACTGATTCCGCTGAGCAGCATCGCTGCACCGAACAGGAACGCCAGATTGATAAAAGGTTCCCCGGGACGCGCAAAACACCAAATCCCTGTCATGGCTACCAAAACACCGGAAATCACCGTAATCTGCTTCATGAATCTTCCTCCAAATTCTATATCGTCTCTAACATTAAAATTATACCGAATCCAGAGGTGTCCGTCAACCTAAAACCACGGGGCGCCCGCTGAGCTGACAGATTTGATCTGCCAGGGCTTCCGCATCACTGCGATCGTGGGTGATGAACAGTACCGTACGGCCCTGTTCTTTCCAAAGCTCTCTGATCTCACCGATCAGCCGGGCTTTCAATTCCGGATCCAGACCCACGAAGGGTTCATCCATCAAAGTAATGCTGCCGTTATATACCAGTGCCCTTCCCATGGCAACCCGGCGGCGCATCCCGCCGGACAACTGTTCCGGAAGATAGTCGCCAAAGTCCTGCAGCTTCATCATCTGCAAGACAGTTTCTACTTGTTCAGAAGTTCCTGCCAGCCGCAGATTTTCCCTTACCGTCATCCAAGGCAGAAGCCGGTCTTCCTGAAAGACACAGCTGACGGTTACAGGGGTGATTGTTCCACTATCCGGTTCGTCCAGCCCGGAGATCATTCTCAAAAGCGTTGTCTTTCCACAGCCGGAAGGTCCTTCGATGGCAGTAATCTTCCCACCGGGAATGGTCATGGAAAAATCACGATACAGTTCCAGAGCCCCGAAGGACTTGGACACATGAGAAAGCATCACATCGCAGTTAGTTTCCTGCACTACCGAAGTTTCCTCACAGAACACCCCATCCCAGCGGAAGGTTTCTTCTCTGGACAGAATCCGCTTTACCAATTTTTCCGAAAGCCAGGACAGCATCACAATGGCGATGGTCCAGGCGAACAGTTCGTCTGCTGCCAGGACTGCTTTCGCCGACAGCAGATGATATCCCATGGAATATCTGGGAACCGCAAAGACTTCCGAAGCCACTACGGTCTTCCAGGATAAGCCGGTGATCAGGATCAGGGCTGCCTTCACATAGGGACGGATGGACGGCCAGAACAGCACGAAAAAGCGGCGCTTTCCGTCGATTTTATACACCTGACACATCTCGATCAGCTGCAGATCCACGCTGTCCAGTCCCGTCAACAGATTGGTGTAAACCACCGGATAACACATCAGGAAGCAGACAAACACGGGAACGCC
>JAFOGM010000012.1 GCA_017386805.1 Bacillota bacterium | reverse complement strand
GTTTCGTTCCTCTACTCCACCGGTTTTGTCCGCTCTCTGAAGAATAAACGGCCCATTTTCGATTTGCTAAAGATCCTGTTCTGTTTTGAATAGCACGATCTGGCAGATCAGCACCGTAGCGTCATTGAAACCATCAAACATAGCCGTTTTTTACACAAAGAAAAAGCCCTTGAAATTTCAAAGGCTTTTTTGTTTCCATTTTTTAACAGCTATTCCCACTCAATCGTAGAAGGCGGTTTACTTGTGATGTCGTAAACAATTCTGTTCACACCAGCAACTTCGTTGACGATGCGTCTGGAGATGACATCCAGAACGTCGTAGGGGATTCTCGCCCAGTCGGAAGTCATACCGTCGGTGGAGTTGACCGCACGGATCCCAACCACGTGGTCGTAGGTACGTTCGCCGCCCATGACACCAACGGACTTGATGTCGGGAAGTACGGTGAAGTACTGCCAGATGGAACGGTTCAGGCCGGCTTTTTCTATTTCTTCGCGGAGGATCGCATCGGAATCGCGCAGGATGCGCATCTTGTCCTCGGTCACTTCGCCTAAGCAGCGGATTGCCAGACCGGGACCGGGGAAGGGCTGTCTCTGCACCAGTTCTGCAGCCAGACCCAGCTGTTCACCCACAGTGCGCACTTCGTCCTTGAACAGCATGCGCAGGGGTTCCAGAAGCTGCATTTTCATTTCTTCCGGAAGACCACCTACGTTATGATGGCTCTTAACGATGGCCACAGGACCGGTACCGCTTTCCACCACGTCAGAGTAGATGGTACCCTGCAGCAGGAAGTCGATTCCGCCTTCTTCATCGTTGAGCAGCGCCGCTTCTTCTTCGAAGACGCGGATGAATTCTTCACCGATGATCTTTCTCTTTTCTTCCGGGTCAGTAACACCCTGCAGCTTTGTCAGGAAGCGTTCTTCTGCATTTACACACTTTACATTGAGATTCATGTTCTCGCCGTAGAGCTTCATAACGCGTTCGCCTTCGCCCTTACGCATCATGCCATGATCCACGAAGATGCAGGTCAGCCTGTCACCGATGGCCTTATGCACCAGACAGGCAGCAACGGTGGAGTCCACCCCGCCGGACAGCGCACAGAGAACCTTGCGGTCGCCAACGGTTGCTTTGATTTCTTCAATGGTTTCGTCCACGAAATTGGACATCTTCCAGTTGGGTTCACATTCGCAAACCTTGAAGATGAAGTTCTTCAGCAGCTTCTGACCGAAGGGGGTATGCTGCACTTCCGGATGGAACTGGAGCGCATACAGTCTCTGGTCCGGGTCTTCCATGGAAGCCACCGGGCAGTTGGCTGTGTGGGATGTTTCCACAAAGTCGTCGGGGAGAATATCGATATAGTCATAGTGACTCATCCAGCACATGGTTTCGGCAGCGATCCCCTCGAACAGCTGGCTGGTGTGAACCGTCAGACTGCTCTTGGAAGAACCGGCCATCAGCTTTACGCGGCCGTTTTCTCCCTTTTCGCTGTGGGATACCTTACCGCCCAGGACGTGAGCCATCATCTGAGCACCATAACCAATTCCCAGGACAGGGATCCCCATGTCGAAGACAGCTTCGTCCACCATGGGGGCATTGTCCCAATAAACACTACTGGGGCCATCAGTTAAGATGACACCCAGCGGCTTTTTTGTTTTCATTTGTTCTAAGCACTGTGTGTAGGGAACGATTTCACAATACACATTATTTTCTCTGATGCGGCGGGCGAGCAGCTGATTGTATTGGCCGCCGAAGTCCACGATCAGAATACCATTATAATTCATTCAGATAGATCCTTTCGGGTCGCGTATTTTTTAGATTCCGTTGTTGGAGGAATCTCTCAGCTGAACGTCGTGAGCGCCGCCTTCCACGATGGAAGTTGCAGATACCAGAGTCAGCTTTGCCTTTTCCTGCAGTTCAGGAATGGTCAGAGCACCACAGTTGCACATGGTGGAACGAACCTTTGCTAAGGAAGCGTGAACGTTGTCCTTTAAGCTGCCTGCATAGGGAACGTAGGAGTCAACGCCTTCTTCGAAGGACAGCTTACCCTTACCGCCCAGGTCGTATCTCTGCCAGTTACGTGCACGGCTGGAACCTTCGCCCCAGTATTCCTTCACGTAGTTGTTGTTGATCTTCAGCTTCATTGTGGGGGATTCGTCGAATCTTGCGAAGTAACGACCCAGCATCATGAAGTCAGCACCCATAGCCAGAGCCAGGGTCATGTGATAGTCGTGAACGATACCACCGTCGGAGCAGATCGGAATGTATACGCCATGCTTCTTTGCGTATTCATCTCTTGCCTTAGCAACTTCGATAACAGCGGTAGCCTGGCCACGGCCGATACCCTTCTGTTCACGGGTGATACAGATGGAACCGCCGCCGATACCGATCTTTACGAAGTCAGCGCCGCAGTCAGCCAGGAAGTTGAAGCCTTCTGCGTCTACAACATTACCAGCACCAACCTTTACGGTATCGCCGTACTGTTCACGGATCCATTCGATAGCCAGCTTCTGCCATTCGGAGTAACCTTCAGAGGAGTCCAGGCACAGAACGTCTACGCCAGCTTCTACCAGAGCCGGAACACGTTCCTTGTAGTCTCTGGTGTTGATACCAGCACCTACGATGTAACGCTTCTGGTCATCCAGCAGTTCCAGCGGGTTGCTCTTGTGAGATTCGTAATCCTTACGGAATACGAAGGAGTCCAGACGGCCATCCTTAGCCAGGATCGGCAGTGCGTTCAGCTTATGTTCCCAGATAATATCGTTAGCTTCAGACAGGGTAACACCTTCTTCTGCATAGATCAGCTTTTCCAGGGGAGTCATGAATTCGCTTACCTTGGTGTCCGGAGACATTCTGGATACGCGATAGTCACGGCTGGTAACCAGACCAACCAGCTTACCTTCTGCAGTACCGTCATCGGTAACTGCAACGGTGGAGTGACCGCTCAGTTCCTTCATTTCCAGAACATCAGCCAGAGTCTGATCCGGACGGATGTTGGAGTCGGAACGTACGAAACCAGCCTTGGTAGCCTTAACGCGTCTTACCATAGCAGCTTCATCTTCAATGGACTGAGAACCATAAATGAAGGAGATGCCACCTTCACGAGCCAGAGCAACTGCCATCTTTTCGCCGGATACAGCCTGCATGATCGCAGATACCATGGGGATATTCATTTCGATCGCCGGCTTTTCACCCAGCTTGAACTTGGTGACCGGAGTCTTTAAGCTAACATTTTCGGGGCGGCATTCAGCACTGGAGTAACCGGGAACCAGCAGGTATTCACCAAAGGTACGGGACGGTTCTGTGAAATAATAAGCCATTTGTTTTCCTCCTTGTTGTTGTGCATCCAGGTTAGTCTAAGATGCCCAGATATTCTTCAAAAGTGATTTGTTCCTGATAAATATACGCAGCCGCTTCTTTTCCAACGTAGCGGATATGCCACGGCTCGTACTGATAACCTGTGATATCTTCTTTTCCTTCCAGATAACGGATGATGAATCCG